>JBOGGF010000345.1:0-7137 GCA_050743965.1 Acidimicrobiales bacterium | reverse complement strand
GAAGTCACCCCCGCATTGTCCCACCCGGCGTCAGCCGGCCGGCGCCGTCCGCTCGAGCCCGCCGGCCCACTCGGCCGCGGTCAGGACCGCCGCCTGCCGGGGGAACACCTTTTCGAGCAGGACCCGGTGGACCTCGTCGTCGGCGTCGGCGCAGCAGTCCGACAGGACGGTACAGCCGAAGTCGAGGTCGGCGGCCTGGCGGAGGGTCGAGAGCACCACCCCGCTGGTGGCGATGCCGGCCAGGACGACTGTCGTGACGTCGAGGGAGCGCAGGACGACGTCGAGGTCGCTGCCCGCGAAGGCGCTGACACGTCGCTTGGTGACGACCACCTCCCCCGGGCGCGGGTCGAGCGCCGGGTGCACGGCGGTGAGTGGATCGCCCTCCCCCATGGCGCCGAGGGCCGGCGAGCTCGCCAAGGCGGCGAACGCCTTGTTGCGGGCGCTCACCTCCGGTGCGCCGGGGCGGAAGGCCACCCGCACGAAGACGACGGGAAGCCCGGCATTGCGGGCGGCCGCCGTCGCCGCCGCCAGCGTCTCGAGGAGCGGTCGCGTCCGGTCGGCGAACCGCTCGACCACACCCACCTGGAAGTCCATCACCATCAGCGCCGTCGTTCCCATGCCGCCATGTTGGTGGCCGCCGGGGGGCGCTCGCCAGCGCACCGGGTACCGCCCGCCTCGAGGTATGGCTCAGGGTACGGGTGTCGGCGCCAGGTCCGGCAACCGGCTCCAGGCGGAGCTGGCCAGCTCGCCGGCCGGCCCGACCTCGGTGTCTCCCAGGGGGCGGCCGGTCACGGCGTCGATGATACCGAGCGACCAGGTGGCCGCCGCCGGCGGCGGCCGCAGGCTGGGCGGTTCGGACGCCGGCTGCCAGGTAGGATTCGATAGTAGGGGCGACGGTGCCCTGCCCGGCGATGGGTCCCGCCGGGGCGGCCGGCACGGTCGCCAAACCGCCCCCGCGGCTAATGGGTCCTGTTCCAGCGCCAGCAGCACGGAAGAGGACCCATGACCGACGACGAAACCGGGCCCCGCCCGGGCCCAGGGGGCCGCCCGCCGGCGGCCGAGCACCACTACCGCCGCCTCGAGCATCTGGCCCAGGCCATCGGGGCCGACGACGACCTCCCCATCGATCCCGAGCTCGGCCCCGATGACGTGGCAGGGCCTTCCCCCGAGCACCGCCGCGCGCTCGGCCCGGTCCGCCCCCACCGGGCCCACCCGGTGGTCCTCGCGGCCATCTTCGCCGGTGGCTTCCTCGGGACCCTGGCCCGCTACTCGGTCGGCCGGGCATGGCCGACCCCGGTGGGCCACTTCCCCACCGACATCTTCGTGATCAACACCAGCGGGGCGTTCGTCCTCGGCCTCCTCCTCACCGTGCTGCTCGAGCGACTGCGGTGGCGCAACCGGCTCGTAAGCCCCTTCGCCGTGACCGGCGTGCTCGGCGGCTGGACCACGTACTCGTCACTCGTCGTGGGGGCGACGACGGTGGCCCACGACGGGCACCTCGCCCTGGCCGCCGGCTACCTGGCGCTCAGCTTGCTGTGTGGCGCGGCCGGGGTGGCGCTCGCCATCGCCCTCGTCCGCTCCCGCCAGCTCGATGCCCTCGCCACGGTGGCACCGGCGATGTGGCTGCCCTCGTTGGGGACCGACGGCGACAACGGCGACGGCGGCGGCGGCCCTGCGGCGGGCCGGACCGCGAGCGGCGGCGCGGGGACGGAGGTCCGGCCGTGATCCTCGCCGTGGTCGCCGCGGCGGCGGGGGGAGCGGGGGCGGTCCTGCGCTACCTGGTCGACGGGGCGGTGCAGGACCGCACCACCGGCGCCATGCCGTGGGGCACCCTCACCGTCAACATCGCCGGCTCGCTCCTTCTCGGGCTGCTCACCGGCCTCGCCTGGCACCACGGCCTGTCGGCACCCTGGAAGGCCGCCCTCGGCACCGGCTTCTGCGGGGGGCTCACCACGTGGTCGACCACCTCGTGGGAGTCGGTCTGTCTGGTGGAGGACCGGCTGTACAAGGAGGCCTTTGTCTCCACCCTGGGCGGCATGGCGGTGGCGGTGGTGGCCGCCATTGCCGGCATCGCCCTGGCCACGCTGTGACCGCGTGACCCGGTGACCGCCGGGTCCGTTCCACCCGGCCTCCGCCGGACGCGGCCTCGGCGTCAGGGAGCGCTGGCGACAGCCGCCGACGCCCGCTCGAGGCGCCGCTCGGCGCGATCGAAGAACGCCGCGCTCCGCACCTACGGGGCACCCCGGGGCTCACCGAGCGCCCCGATCAGGGCGTCGAGCCCTTCCGACAGGAGCCGGTCGCCAGCGCCGATGTCGGCGCGCGCCTCGGCATCGAGACGGGGCACCGACGGGACATCGAGGACGAGATTGCGCCCGTAGTTGCGCGACGCGTCCACGCAGCGCAAGAGATGGACCGTCTCCGAGGGTCACCGCGCCGCGGAGGAAGAAACCGAAGAAGTCCCCCATGAACAGCAGCATCCCCGACCCGAGCCCCCGCGGCCCGAAGCGCCGGAGAAAGGTGCCGAGGGACAGCACCACCGCGAGAGAGGTCAGCGCCGCCACGCGGTGGGCGCCGAGGGCGATGCCCAGGGAGAGGGCCGCCACCATGGGGACCGGGAGGAAGAGGATGGTGACCAGCTGCCCGCCGGGGGTCGGGTCCATCACGCCCAAGCCCGAGATCGGACGATCGCGCCCAGCAGGATGCCGACCACCAGGAGCTCGTGGTGGGCCGCGGCGACCTGAGCCACCAGCGACGCCGAGGCGCTGGAGGGGGGCGCCGGGAACTGCAGGGCGCCGGTGTGGCGGACGAAGAGCCACTCGGCCCCCAGGGCCACGCCAATACCGGCTCGGCGAGCGGCGCCGGCGGCCCGGGCGCCAATACGTACGCCAACTATCAACCTAACGTAGAGGTTGATAGTCATGGCCGCACGTTTCGCAGAGCATGCAGTACCGCGGTCGAGCACAGAGGCTCGAGGACCTCGAAGCCGGGGTTCTCGTGATCCTGGCCGACACGTCGGCCTGGCTCGAGTACGACCGGGCACCGGGAGCGACGTGGACCACCGCATGGTCGCGCTGATCGGAGACGAGGGTCCGCTCGCCGTCACCGAGCCCGTGGTCATGGAGGTCGCGGCCGGGGCCGGCAGCGACGTGCGCGAGAGCCAGTTGCGTCGTCTTCTCCGCCGGTTCGAACTGCTCGGCTTCGACGGCGCGGTCGACTTCGTCGGCGCCACCCACGTCTATCGACGATGTCGCCAAGCAGGCGTGACTCCGAGTGGGCTCATCGACTGCATGATCGCGACGGTGGCCCCTCCGTCATGGCGCCAGCCTGCCGGCTGTTGACGCCGACCTCGTACGGGTTGCTCGGGTGATGAGGATCGACCTGGACCCTGCCTCCCCCGCATAGCTGGATGACCACCGCTGCTACGCCGCCTCCGACGGGTGCTTCCCCTTCGTCACGACGGAGCGGCATTCACCCGCCGAGCTGCTCCGCACCTACGAGGTCCAGCCGTACGGGATCAGGAAGGGGTCGCCACGATATTCACGCTGAAAGGGTCGCGCGACCTGCGGAACGTAGATTGTGCGGTGGCACGCGGGCGTGTTCCCCAGGGACGGACCAGCCTGGAAGTCGAGGGTCGAGGCGAGGCGGCACCGGGTTGATACCAGCCGGTCAATGGCGGGCGTCGAAGGTCGGCACGAGGTTGCGGGCCGCCCGGGCCTCGTCCACCCGCCGCACCGGCGTCGTGCGGGGCGCGGCCGCCGCTTCCTCGCCACCTCCCGCCTCCGCCGCCCCGGCCACGATCCGCTCGAACGCCTGCGCCAGCGCCTCGAGCGTCTGGGGGCTCTCCGTCTCGGTCGGCTCGATCATGAGCGCCTCGTCGACGACGAGGGGGAAGTACACGGTCGGCGAGTGGAAGCCCTCCTCGAGGAGCCGCTTGGCCACGTCGAGCGCCTTCACCCCGAGCCGGCGGCGGAGGCCGGAGGCGGCCAGGACCACCTCGTGCATGCACGGCCGGTCGAACGGCACGTCGAACGTGCCGCGCAGGCGCACCCGCAGCCAGTTGGCGTTGAGCACCGCCCGCTCGGCCACCCGTCGCAGGCCGTCCCCGCCGTGGACGTCGAGGTACGTGAGCGCCCGGGCCAGCACCAGGGCGTTGCCGTGCCAGGAGTGGACCCGACCGATCGAGCGTGGCGGCACGACCCACCCGAAGGCCGGGCCGTCGTCGTCGACCGCGCCGACGCCGTCCGCCGCGCCGGGGCGCAGCCGCACCGGGCGGGGACCCGGGAGGAAGTCGACCAGCCGCTCGGCCACGGCGACCGGGCCCGCCCCGGGGCCGCCCCCGCCGTGGGGGGTGGCGAACGTCTTGTGGAGGTTCATGTGGACGATGTCGAACCCCATGTCGCCGGGCCGCACCACGCCCAGGATGGCGTTGAGGTTGGCCCCGTCGTAGTAGAGGAGGCCGCCAACCTCGTGGACGGCGGCAGCGATCGCCTCGATGTCCTCCTCGAACAGCCCCAACGTGTTGGGATTGGTGAGCATGATCCCGGCCACGTCGGTGTCGAGGACCTGGCGCAGCGCCGCCATGTCGACGCAGCCGCGATCGTCGGAGGGCACCGTCGTCACCTCGTAGCCGCCGAGGCTGACCGACGCCGGGTTGGTCCCGTGAGCCGAGTCGGGGATGATCACCCGCCGGCGGTGCTCGCCATGGGCGGCGTGGAACGCCCGCATGAGCAGCAGCCCGGTCAGCTCCCCCGCCGCGCCGGCCGCCGGCTGCAACGTCGCCGCCGCCATGCCGGTGATCTCGCACAAGGACGTCTCCAGCTCGACCAGCAGCGCCAGCCAGCCCTGGGTGAGCGACGCCGGGGCGGCCGGGTGGGTGGCGGCGAGGCCGGGCAACTCGGCGACGGCGTCGCACACCTTCGGGTTGTACTTCATGGTGCAGGAGCCGAGCGGGTACGCCCCGAGGTCGACCGAGTACTGGCGGTGCGAGAGCCGGGTGAAGTGGGCGACGAGGTCGCGCTCGGACACCTCGGCCAGCGCGACGGGGTCGTTGCGGCGGTGCGCCGCCGGCACCAGCTCGTCCACCCCCCAATCGGGCACGCCGGTGGTGCGCAGCTGCCAGCTCGACCGGCCCGGCTGCGACAGCTCGAACAGCGTGGGCTCCGCCTCGTGCCCGAGCAGCGGGGCGCTGGCCGCCCGGCCGCCCGGCGCGCCGTCGCCCACCGCGCCGGTCGCAGACGATGCGGTGGTCGCCGTGCCGGTCATCGCCGGGCCGCCTTGTCGAGGGCAGCGACGTACCGGTCGATCTCGTCCCGGGTGCGCCGCTCGGTCACGGCCACGAGGAGCCCATGGGCGGCCGCCTCGGCGCCCACCGACCCGTCGCCGGCGTCACCCACCAGGTCGCACAGCGCCACGCCGGCGAGGAACCCCTCGCCGGCCATCCGCTCGACCACGGTGCGCGCCGGCACCTCGGTGCGAAGGGCCACCTCCCGCACCACGTGGGCCGCGCCGGTGAGGAGCCGGACACCGGCAGTGCCCTGGAGGCCGTCGCGCAGGTAGCGCGTCCCCCGGGCGCAGCGCAGGGCGACCTCGGCCAGGCCTGCGGTGCCGAGCCAGCCCAGCTGCACCGCCGCCGTCACCGCCATCAGGGTCTGGTTGGTGCAGATGTTGGACGTGGCCTTCTCCCGGCGGATGTCCTGCTCCCGGGCCCGCAGGGTCGTCACGTAGGCCCGGCGCCCCTCGACGTCGACCGTCTCGCCCACCAGCCGGCCGGGCAGGCGGCGCACCTGCTCGAGGGAGCAGGCGAACAGGCCGAGGTACGGGCCGCCGAAGGAGAGCGGGGTCCCGAACGCCTGGCCCTCCCCCACCACCACGTCGGCCCCCCAGTCCCCCGCCGACCGCAGCACGCCGGCGGCGACCGGGTCGGCCGCCACCACCATGACCGCGCCGTGGTCGTCGGCCAGGCGACGGACGGCCCCGAGGTCCTCCAGGCAGCCCAGGTAGTTGGGGTAGGCAGCGACGACCACGCCCGGCGCCCCGCCACGGCCGACCGTGGTGGATCGGGGCCACGCAGTGCGTCCCGCCTCGAGCGGCACCTCCACCACGTCGTGGCCGGTGCCGGCGGCGAACGTCCGCAGCACCGCCCGCCAGTGGGGGTGGACACCGGTGGAGACCCACACCGTCGGGCGGCGGGCGGCGGCCGTGCCGAGGTTGACCGCCTCGACGAGGGCGCTGGCCCCGTCGTAGAGGGAGGCGTTGGCGACGGGGAGGCCGGCCAGGCGGGCCACCATCGTCTGGTACTCGAACACCGCCTGCAGCACGCCCTGGGCGACCTCGGGCTGGTACGGCGTGTAGGCGGTGACGAACTCCGACCGCCCGGCGAGCGCTCGCACCACCGGGGGCACCTCGTGGTCGTAGGCGCCGGCGCCGGCGAAGCACACCAGCCGGTCGGCCCGGGCCTCGTTGGCGGCGGCCAGCTCCTCGAGGTGGGCGAGGACGTCGGGCTCGGGCCGGCCCGGCGCCAGGTCGAGCCCGCCGGCGAGCCGCAGTGCCTCGGGCACGGTGGCGAAGAGCTCGTCGGTCGACGACAGCCCGAGGAAGGCCAGCATCGACGCGACCTCCTCTTCGCTGTGGGGCAGGTAGTCCGCCATCAGCCGCCGCCTGCCTCGCCGCCTGCCCTCCTGGCGGCGCCCCCGGTGCCCGATCCGGTCTTCGCACCGGTGCCGGCTGCGGCACGCGGCGGCCAGAACCGCACCGGCACGACCGTGACACCGAGGTCCCGGCCGCGCACCGAGACGGTCGCCCGGTCCCCGTCGGCCAGTGCGGCCGACACGTCGAGGTAGGCAAGGGCGATGCCGCGCTCGAGCATCGGCGAGAAGTTGCCGCTCGTCACCACGCCGATCCGCCGGCCACCGGCGCGCACCTCGGCGCCCTCCCGGGGCGGCTGGCGACCTTCGGCCCGCAGGCCCCGCAGCACCCGGCTCGGGCCGTCCCGCCGCTCGGTCTCGAGCGCCGTCCGGCCCGGGAAGTCGCCCTTGTCCCACCCGACCACCCAGGCCAGGCCGGCCTGCAGCGGCGTGATGCCGGGCCCCAGCTCGTGGCCGTGGAGCGGCAGCCCCGCCTCCAGGCGCAGCGTGTCGC
>JBOGGF010000344.1:0-10563 GCA_050743965.1 Acidimicrobiales bacterium | reverse complement strand
CTCCCGGTGTGCGCGGCCGCCCCCCGCGCTCCCGGGCCCGGGGCGGCCCATGTCGCCGCGGCGGGGGCCGGCGTCGCCGGTGTCGCCGGCGATCCCTGACGGACCCCGGTTGCGAGCAGGTACCATGCAGGTGTGGCCGACCACGGCAGTGAGCCGTTGCGGGAGGCACTGGCGCTCGTCGCCCCGGGCACGCCGCTGCGCGACGGGCTCGACCGGATCCTCCAGGCCAATCGCGGGGCCCTGGTGGTGGTGGGCGACGACCCGGCCGTCCTCTCGATCTGCACCGGTGGTTTCCTCTTGGACGCCGAGTTCAGCCCCCAGCGGCTCTCGGAGCTGGCCAAGATGGACGGCGCGGTGATCCTGACGTCGGACGCGTCGCGCATCGCCCGGGCCAACGTGCACCTCATGCCCCGGGCGTCGATCCCGACGACGGAGACCGGCACGCGGCACCGCACGGCCGAACGCGTCGCCCGCTCGATCGAGGTGCCGGTGGTGACCGTCTCCGAGGCGATGGCCACCGTCACCGTCTACCGGAGCACCCACCGCCACACGCTGCAGCGGACTGGCCGGCTGGTCGACCGGGCAACGCAGGCCATCGCCGCCGTCCAGCGGTTCAAGACCCGGTTCGACCAGGCCCTCGCCCTGCTGTCGACCCTCGAGGTCGAAGACACCGTGTCGGTGGGCGACGTCGTCGCCGTCCTCCAGCCGGGGGAGATGGTAGTGCGCTTCACCGGCGAGATCGAGGACCACCTGGTCGAGCTGGGCGAGGACGGCCGCCTGATCCGGCTGCAGATCGAAGAGCTCGGTGCCGGCGTCGAGGACACCCTGCGGCTGGTGGCCCTCGACTACGTCGTGGAGCGCCACGGCGACGAGGCGCCGCAGGAGGGGGCGGCGGACGGCGCCGAGCGGTCCAACGGTTCAGTCGGCGCAGGCGGTCGGCGGCTCTCGGTCGACGAGCCCAGTGGCGACGGCCGGCACCCCGCGCGGGAGGAGCTCGCCGACCGCGCCCTGGCCGCCCTGCACGAGCTCACCCACGACGAGCTCCTCGGCCGCTCGGCGGTGTCCACGGTCGTGGGGATCGAGCCGGACCCGGGCGCGCTCGACCGGGCCGCCGAGGCCCGCGGCTACCGCCAGTTGCACCGGCTGCCGAGGGTCTCGGACACCATCATCCAGCGGATCGTCGAGCGTTTCGTCACCCTGCCCCAGATCATGCAGGCGTCCCTGGCCGACCTCGAGGAGGTCGGCGGGGTCGGCGAGGCCAAGGCGCGGGCAGTGAAGGACGGTCTGGCCCGCATGGTCGAGGCGAGCATCCTCGAACGCTACGAGTGAGGGCCGGAGGGCCGTCCAAGCCGCCGTCACGACCGGGCCGGCGGGCGGCGAGGAGCGGTCGGCGGGCGGCTGCGGGCGGCTGGGGGTGGCTGGATGTCCCAAAGTGGCTGGTGCAGGGCGGCGACTTGGTAGAATGGTGCGCCGCCGAGGCCGTCCCAGCGGTTCGGCCGCTCGAGCCGTTCGCTGCCGTCGCACCCGCGCCGTCGCGGCCGTCACACTCACCATGTCGCAAGGGAGTCCGGTGTTCGAGGTTGGTGACAAGGTCGTCTATCCCCACCACGGCGCCGCCGTCGTCGAGAAGCGCGAGACCAAGACGGCCTTCGGCCAGAAGCGCGAGTACCTGGTCCTCCGCCTCGCCTACGGCGATCTGACGCTCATGGTCCCCGCCGACAACACCGAGGGAGTCGGCCTCCGGGAGGTCATCAACGACGAGGAGGTCGAGGAGGTCTTCGCCGTCCTCCGCAAGAAGGAAGCTCGCATGCCGACCAACTGGTCGCGGCGCTACAAGAACCACTCGGAGAAGCTCCGGTCGGGCGACATCTACCAGGTCGCGGAGGTGGTGCGAAACCTCTCCATCCGCGACAAGGACAAGGGCCTCTCGGCCGGCGAGAAGCGGATGCTCAGCCGGGCCCGCCAGATCCTCGTCTCCGAGCTGACCTTCGCGCTGGCCGTCGACGAGGAGACGGCCGAGCAGCGCCTCAACGAGGCCCTGCCGTAACCGCTGGCGGCGGGGGGGGAGGGGTGGCGTTCGACGGGCCCGTGCCCGACGGTCCGGCGTTCGCCGGTCCGGTATGGGCGATCGTGGTCGCGGCCGGCACCGGATCGCGCTTCGGCCGGACCAAGCAGTTCGAGCTCCTTGCCGGCCGCCCCGTGGCCGCGTGGGCGGTCGAGGCGGCGCGTGCCGTCGTCGACGGCGTGGTGCTCGTCCTCCCGCCCGGGCGGGTGGCAGCCGAGGCCGCGGGAGGCGAAGCGCCAGCGGCACCGGCCGGTTTCGGGGCCGACGTGGTGGTGGGCGGCGGCGACAGCCGGTCGGCGTCCGTGCGCGCCGGGCTGGCGTCGGTCCCCGACGAGGCGGCGGTGGTGGTCGTCCACGACGCCGCCCGCCCGCTGGCCTCGCCCGCTCTCTTCCGGGCTGTCCTCGACGGGCTCGGCGACGACGACGACCCGGCCGACGGCGCCGTCTGCGCCGTCCCGGTCGCCGACACGCTGAAGCGCCTCACGGTGGACGGCACCATGGTCGCCGGCACGGTCGACCGGTCCGGGCTGGTGGCGGTGCAGACGCCCCAGGCGTTCCGGGCCGGGGCCCTGCGCCGGGCCCACCGGACGGCGGCCGATGCCACCGACGACGCCGGCCTTGTCGAGGCGGCGGGCGGCGTGGTGCGGGTGGTACCGGGCGATCCTCGCAACCTGAAGCTGACGACCCTGGCCGACCTCGACTACGCCGCCCACCTCCTGGTGGAGGAGGTCCCGTGACCGTCCGAGTCGGCCAGGGCTTCGACGTCCACCCGTTCGCGGGCGACCCGGACCGCCGGCTGGTCCTCGGGGGTGTGCCGATCGACGGCGGCCGCGGGCTCGCCGGGCACAGTGACGCCGATGCCGTGGCCCATGCCCTGGCCGATGCCCTCCTGGGAGCGGCCGGGCTCGGGGACCTCGGGCACCACTTCCCCGACTCGGACCCGGCGTGGGCGGGCGCCGACAGCATCGATCTCCTCGGTGCGGTGGCGGCCATGGTGCTGGCGGCCGGCTTCCGCCCCGTCAACGCCGACTGCACGGTGGTGGCCGAGGCGCCCAAGCTGGCCCCGTTCGTCGAGCGGATGGTGGCGCGGCTCTCGGCCACTGTCGGTGCGCCGGTCTCGGTCAAGGCCACCCGGGCCGAGGGCCTGGGGGCGCTCGGCCGGGTCGAGGGCATCGCCTGCCTGGCCGTCGTCCTGGTCGAGGTGGTCGAGTCTCCGGTGCGGACCGGCGGCGGCGAGCGGGGGCACGAGACCCCGGCCGGACGGGACCGGCCGTGACCCCGAGGCAGGGATCCGGGGGCCCCGGCGGACGCGGTGGGCGGTCCGGCGGCAGCGGGCGTGGCGGCGACGGCGGGCGCAGCGGGCGTGGTGACGACGCCGGGCGCAGCGGGCGCGGGGGTTCCCCCGGCAGGGGGCCGAGCGCGGGCCGCGGGTCCGGGTCCGGTGGTTCGGGGCGGTCCCCACGGTCCGGGCGCGGCGGCAGTAGCGATCGTTACGGCGGGCGGGCGAGCGGTCGACGGACAGGTGCGCCGGCCGAACGGCGCCAGCCGGTGCGGGGCGCCGGGCACCGGTCCGGGCTCGGCGGTGACCAGGTCGAGGGACGCCGGGCCGTCCGGGAGCTGCTGGCCGTCGGTCGCCGCCCGGTCCAGGCGGTGTGGATGGCCGAGGGACTCGACCCCTCTCCGCAGCTCGACGAGATCGAGGCGCTTGCGGCGCGGCGGCGGGTCCGGGTCGAGATGGTGACTCGCGCCCGGCTGGACGCCACCGCCCGCACCGAGTCGCACCAGGGCGTCCTCGCCCGCGCCCGGCCGGTGGAGCCGGTGGCCCTCGACGACCTGTGCGGCCCGGCGGCGGGCGGTGCCCCGCCCTTCCTCCTCGTGGTGGCGGGGGTCACCGACCCCCACAATCTGGGTGCGCTGCTGCGCAGCGCCGAGTGCGCCGGGGTGGTGGGAGCCGTACTGCCCCGCCACCGCACCGCCCACCTCTCGCCGACGGTCACCAAGGCGGCGGCGGGCGCCATCGAGCACCTGGCCTTCGCCGAGGTGGGCGGCGTGCCGGCCGCCCTCGATCGTCTCGGTGCGCTGGGCGTCTGGACGGTCGGGCTGGCAGGGGAGTCCGAGCGCTCCCTCTACGACCTGGCACTTGGCGACCAGCCGCTGGCGCTCGTCGTGGGGGCCGAGGACCGGGGCCTCCCTCCGCTGGTGCGGCGCCGCTGCGACGAGGTGGTGGCCATCCCCCAGCACGGGGCGCTGCCGTCGCTCAACGTCGGGGTGGCCGGCGCCGTCGCCTGCTTCGAGGTGGCCCGGCAGCGCGCCGTCACCGTTGCCCGGTAGCGCGGCCGACGGGATGCCCGATCGGAAGGCCCGGTGCGGTGTGCCGGGGTCCCGCGACGCCAGTGCCAGAGCCGATGCCGAATGCTTGCGTGCGCCCACTCCCGTTGGCAGGCTGGGCCGGTGATCACTGCGCCGCCCCGTGAGCACGGTCGCCGCCCCGGCCACGCCCACGAGAGCCAGAGCGACCCGGTAGCCGAGGGCGTGTCCAAGGTCAAGGCGGTGGTGCTGCTCGTGGTGGCGGTCCTCCTCGGCATCGGCTTGCTGCGGGTGGACCGCCCGGGCCATCCGGCCAATGCGGCGGCGGCAGTGTCCACCACGTCGACCACGACCACGACCACCACCACGGCGCCGACGACGCAGCCGTCGGCCACCGTGAAGGTGCTGGTGGCGAACGGCGGGACGGTCAGCGGCGCCGCGACGTTCTTCACCGACAAGCTGTCCACGCTCGGGTGGGGGACCCTCAACCCGACCACAACGACCTCCGCGGCTCCGGCGTCGGCGGTGTATTACGTCGCCGGCCAGCAGGCGGCGGCGTCGTCGATCGCCAGCGCCCTCGGGCTGCAGCCGTCGGTCGTCCAGCCGCTGTCCTCGTCGGTGTCGGTCGCCGGTGGCGTCGCCGGGGCGTCAGTCGTGCTCGTCGCCGGGCCCGACCTGGCCTCGCAGGTCACGGCGGGCGGCTCCTGACCGCCGCCGGCGCATCACCCGGCGTGCTCCCGTCCGTGCTGGCGCCGCTACGCGATCGGCCGGGCGACACCGCCCTGTTCGTCGACTACGACGGCACGCTCGCCCCGATCGTCGACGACCCGGCCGGCGCCCGGCCGGTCGAGGGTGTTCGCGAGGTCCTCGCCGGCCTCGGTCGCCGGCTGGCCATGGTGGTCGTGGTGTCGGGTCGCCCGGCGACCTACCTGCGGGACCACCTGGGGACCACGCCCGGCGTCCACCTGGCCGGCCTGTACGGCATGGAGGAGGTGACGGCGGAGGGTGGCGTGCACCGGTCGGCGGCGGCGGCGGGCTGGGAGCCGGTGGTGACCGAGGTCGCCCGCCGGGCGAGCGCCGCCGCGCCGCCGGGGCTCGAGGTCGAGCCGAAGGGCCTGTCGGTGACCCTGCACTGGCGACGAGCCCCCGAGGCCGAAGCCTGGGCGACGGCGACGGCCCGCCGGGAAGCCTCAGCCACCGGGCTGGCGCTCCAGCCCGGCCGGATGGCGGTCGAGCTGCGGCCTCCCACCGGGGCCGACAAGGGGACGGTGGTGGCGGCACTGGGGGCGGGCCACGCGGTCGTGGGTTACTTCGGCGACGACCTGGGCGACCTTCCGGCCTTCGACGTCCTCGCCACCATGGCGCTCGGCGGGACGGTCGTGGCCCGGGTGGCGGTGTCGGGTGGCGACAGCCCGCCGGCCGTGGCCGCCGCCGCCGACCTGGTCGTCGACGGACCGTCGGTGGCGGTCGAGCTGCTGCGCCTGCTGGCCGCCGCCTGAGGGAACGGCCGGTCAGCCTGCCGGCGGGACGAGGGCAGCCGCCACCTCGACCTGGCGTTCCAACCAGTCGGCCGCCGTCTGCTCGAGCACCAGGCTGCGCAGGGTCTTGGCCCGGTTGGACCGCTCGTCGGGCGCCATCTCCAGGGCCTGGTCGAGGGCGTCGGCGGTGCCCGACACGTCGAAGGGGTTGATCCCGACGGCCGCCTCCGCCAGCTCCTCCCAGGCACCGGCCTCACGGGAGAGGACCAGCACACCGTCGGTCGTGTTCACGAGCGGCCCCTCCTTGGCCACCAGATTGAGGCCGTCGCGCACCGGGTTGACCAGCAGCACGTCGTAGCGGGTCAGTGCCGCCATCGAACGGTCCAGGTCGTCGGCGACGTCGAGGAGGACGGGTGACCACCCCTCCGTCCCCCACGCGCCGTTGATGCGGTCCACGGTGTGCTCGACCTCGGCCCGGTAGGCGAGGTAGTCGGCCAGCCCCTGACGCGACGGGTAGGCCAGCGCCAGCATGGTCACCCGGCCCCGCCAGTGCGACCGGGTCTCGAGCAGCTCGTCGTACGCCCACAGCCCGCGCAGGAGGTTCTTGGACAGCTCGACCCGGTCGACCCGCACGATCAGCTTGCGGTCACCCAGCTGCTGTTCGATGAGCCGGCGGGCGTCGGCGACGGCGTCGGAGGTTGCCTGGTCCGCCAGGACGTCGGGGCTGGGGCCCAGCGGCGTCACGAAGGTGGTGGGCGGCGTCGAAGTGCCGGCCGAGGCAGCCAGGGCCTCGTCGGCGAACGCCGCCCGGAAGGCGGCCTCCCACCGGGCGGTGTGGAACCCGCACGCGCCGAACCCGGCCATGCCCGCCAGCAGCTCGCCGGCCGCTCCCGACGGGAGGCAGCGCAACATGCTCGGGTCGCCGAAGGGGGTGTGGCTGAAGTGGACCGTCCGCAGGTCGGGTCGGTCGGCCGCCAGCATCCCGCCCACCAGGGACAGGTGGTAGTCCTGCACGAGCACCGACGCCCCCCGGGCGGCCTCGCGGGCCACGGTGTCGGCGAACTGGCGGTTGAAGGTGCGGTAGGCGTCCCAGGCCTCGTGCCAGCGTCGGTCGAGCCGTGGCCGGCGGGGCAGGTCGAAGAGGTGGTGGTGGCAGTACCAGAGGCTGGCGTTGGACACGACGTCGTAGGCCATCCGGTAGACGTCGTGGTCTGGCTCCAGGGTGACGATCCGCAGCCCTTCGACCGCCGTCATCCCGGCCGCGGCGGCCCGGCGATCGGCCTCGCTCATGGCCGAGGCCACCCAGGTGGTGCCCGAGCCGACCAGCAGCCGGTGCAGGGTGCCGGCCAGGCCGCCAGCCGTCCCGGCCGGCACCGGCTCGCCGTCCTCCATGCGGAAGGAGAGCGGTCCACGGTTCGAGACCACCACGACATCGGCCATCCGTCTGACGCTACCGGCCCTAGCGGGAGGGGGTGCCCGGGCCCGAGCGGGCGAGCGCCGCCCTGAGAACTTCGACCGCCTGCGGGCGCAGCTCATCGAGGGGGCGATTGCGGTGCACCCGCACGCCGAGGTCGGTCTGGGCCACGGCGCCGACGCCGAACTTGCGGGCGACGTCGACGAGCAGGCCCAGCTCGACGCCGTACCCCGGCTCGAAGTCCAGTGCCTCTAGGACCCAGCGGGGTGCGGCCGTCTCCCCGGCGAGCGGCTGGTGCACGGCGGCGAGCTCGGGGAAGAGCACCTCGATGGCCGGGCGGGCCATCAGCTCCGTCACCCGGCCCCCGCCGGAGGGCGCGCCGGCAAGCGGGCGTTCGTAATAGCCCTTGACCAGCGCCACGCCGGTGGCGGTGAGCAACGGGCCGAGCAGCTGGGCGACGAAGGCGCCCGTCGTGTTCTCCACATCGGCGTCGAGGTACACGAGGACGTCGCCGGTCGCGGCCGCCAGGCCGGCCCGCATCGCCGAGCCCTTCCCCTGGCCCCGCGGCAGTGCCACGACCGTCGCACCGGCGGCCCGGGCGGCACCGCCGGTGCCGTCGGCCGACCCGTCGTCGACCACCACGACCTCGTCCACCAGGCCCGAGCCGCCGGCCGCCGCCACGTGCGTCTGGCGCACGGCCGCCACGACGGCACCCACCGTCGCGCCTTCGTCGCGGGCAGGGATGCAGATCGAGACCGCCCGGTCGCCCTTGGCCGCCAGCAGGACACCCGGCGGGAAGGCGCCGGCGCCGAACGTCCGAACCCCGTTCTCCACCGCCCGATCATGGCCCATCCCCGCCGGGGTGGCGGCCGGCGCGGCCGCTGGAGCGGCCGGCGCGCCCCCGCCATTGACGGCGACGTGGGATCTCGACCAGCATGGGGACATCATCCAGAGCGGCTGAGGGACGGGCCCCGTGACGCCGCGGCAACCAGTGACCTCCGGCCGGATCGCTCGAGCGAGCGACCGCCGGTCGATCACCAGGTGCCAATGCCCGACCGATGAGGAGGACCGTCGTGGAAAAGGTCACCGGACTGCGCTGTCGGGAGTGCGGCCGTGAATTCCCCGCCGAGGCGCTGCACGTGTGCGACTTCTGCTTCGGCCCGCTCGAGGTGGCCTACGACTACGAGGCCATTTCCGCCACCGTGAGCAGGGAGCGGATCGCCGCCGGCCCTCGCTCGATCTGGCGGTACCGCGACCTGCTCCCCGTCGACGACGCCGCGCCGGTGGAGCTGGGCGCCGGGTTCACCCCCCTGGTGCGAGCCGACCGCCTGGCGGCCGAGCTCGGGCTGGGCGAGCTCTGGATCAAGGACGACACCGCCAACCCGACGGGCTCGTTCAAGGACCGGGTCGTCTCGGTGGCCCTGACCAAGGCGCGGCAGCTCGGCTTCAAGGTGGCCGCATGCGCGTCGACCGGCAACTTGGCCAATTCAGTGGCGGCCCACGCCGCCCGGGCGGGGATGGCCTCGGTCGTCCTGATCCCGAGCGACCTCGAGGAGGCCAAGATCACCATGACGGCCGTCTACGGCGGGACCGTGGTGGCGGTAGAGGGCACCTACGACGACGTCAACCGGCTTTGCGCCGAGCTGACGAGCGAGCACCCGAGCTGGGCTTTCGTCAACGTGAACGTGCGCACCTACTACGCCGAGGGCTCCAAGACCCTCGCCTTCGAGGTGGCCGAGCAGCTCGGGTGGCAGGCGCCCGACCACGTGGTGGTGCCGATCGCCTCGGGCAGCCAGCTGACCAAGGTGGCCAAGGGGTTCGCCGAGCTGGGCCAGGTCGGCCTGCTCGACGAGGTCCCCTCGGTGCGGATCTCCGGCGCGCAAGCGGCAGGCTGCTCACCGGTGGCGACGGCCTTCGCCGATGGCAGCGACGCCATCCGCCCGGTCAAGCCCGACACCATCGCCAAGTCGCTCTCCATCGGCAATCCGGCGGACGGATGGTACGCGCTCCAC
Source organism: Acidimicrobiales bacterium (assembly GCA_050743965.1). GTDB lineage: Bacteria > Actinomycetota > Acidimicrobiia > Acidimicrobiales > RAAP-2 > DAHUZJ01. The sequence goes on along the minus strand of JBOGGF010000344.1, from coordinate 1,287 downwards.
ACCATCCGGGACACCGGCGGCTCGTGCGCGGCGGTCACCGACGACGAGATCATCGAAGGCATCCGCCTCCTCGCCCGCACCGAGGGCATCTTCGCCGAGACGGCCGGCGGGGTCACGGTCGCCACCCTGGCCAGGCTCGCCGCACAGGGTGTCGTGCGGCGGGACGAGCGGGTGGTGGCGCTCGTGACGGGCCACGGCCTCAAGACGGTAGAGGCGCTGAGCGGGACCGTGCGGCCGACCGTCACCATCGACCCGACCCTCGACGCCTTCGACGCCGCCTTCGAGGGGTTGGGCGGCTTCGATGGGGGCTCCGGGGCAACCGGCGCCGAGCCCCGGCCAGCCACCGCAGCCGACGCCGTCACCCGAGCCCCAGCACCGATCCACGAGGAGCAGAGCCGATGAGCGTGTCCGTCCGTGTCCCCACTCAGCTCCGGTCGCTGACCGGAGGGGCGGGCGAGGTGCAGGTCGAGGGCGCGACCGTCGGCGAGGCGCTCAAGGCGCTCGACACCGCCCATCCCGGGTTCGCCGAGCGGCTCTTCGACCAGGCGGGCGAGCTGCGCCGCTTCGTCAACGTCTTCGTCGCCGACGAGGACGTGCGGTTCCTCGAGGGCCTGGCCACCCCGGTCGCCGACGGGCAGGTCGTCTCGGTCGTGCCCGCCGTCGCCGGCGGCTGACCCAGGGTCACGGGGCCCGGCCACTCCCGGTCGGCCCACGGTCGGGCCCATCCTCTCGGCCGCCCGCTCGGCTCGGGCGAACTGACCGCGCCGGACCGCACCGGGCGACCCGACCGCCGCTCGCGGCCGGTCCCACCGGCCAAAGCGGGCGGTTGCACGCGGGCCGGCGGCGTGGTTTGCTGTTGGCACTCGACGAACGAGAGTGCTAACGAACTGGTAGCGTGACGGCAGGATTCCTGCCGGCAGGCGCGCCGGCCAACCAACGGAGGACACGACCACATGCCCAAGCTGATCGCCTTCGACGAGGTCGCCCGGCGGGCGCTCGAGACCGGCATGAACAAGCTGGCCGACGCCGTACGGGTCACCCTCGGTCCCAAGGGCCGCAATGTGGTGCTCGACAAGAAGTGGGGCGCACCGACCATCACCAACGACGGCGTGTCGATCGCCAAGGAGATCGAGCTCGAGGACCCCTACGAGAAGATCGGGGCCGAGCTGGTCAAGGAGGTGGCGAAGAAGACCGACGACGTCGCCGGTGACGGCACCACCACGGCCACCGTCCTGGCGTGGGCGATGGTGCGGGAGGGCCTGCGCAACGTCGCCGCCGGTGCCAACC
>JBOGGF010000343.1:0-5542 GCA_050743965.1 Acidimicrobiales bacterium | reverse complement strand
GCGTCGGCCTCTGCCAGACCGACATCGGCGATCTCGGGCTCGGTGAAGATGGCCGACGCCGCCTTCTCGTAATTGAGGTGGCGGTGCGCCACCGTGTGGCCGATCACCACGTGCTCGGCGATCTTCTTCCCCTGCATGGACGCCACCGAGGAGAGCGGCAGCTTGCCCGAGAGGTCGCCGGCGGCGTAGATGTGCGGCACGTTGGTCTGGCAGTGGTGGTTGACCGGAACGTAGCCCTCCCGGTCCACCTCGACCCCTGCCCGACCGAGGCCGAGCCCCTCCGAATTTGGCAGAGAGCCGATGGCCAGCAGGACGTGGGAGCCCTCAGCCGCCCGGCCATCGTCGCAGCGCACGACCACCCCGCCGTCGCCGACGTCCACGCCGACGGCCCGGGCGCCCTTCAACAGCCGGACCCCACGCCGCAGGAAGTCCTCCTCGAGCACCGCGGCCACCTCGGGGTCTTTGGTCGGGAGCACCTGCTGGCGGCTGACTATGAGAGTCACCCGGGAACCGAGCGAGGAGAACATATGGACGAGCTCCACCCCGGTCACCCCGGACCCCACGACGACCAGGTGCTCGGGCAGCTCTGGGGGCGGGTAGGCGTCCCGGGTGGTGAGGACCCGGTTGCCGTCGACCGGAGCCCAGTCGGGGAGCCGGGGGCGGCTCCCGGTGCAGAGGAGGATGGCATCGGCATGGAAGGTCTCCTCACCGGCCGGCGTCTCGGCTACCACCTCGTGCGGGCCGGTCAACCGCCCGCTCCCCCGGACCAGCCGCACCTCCTGGCTGGTGAGGACCGACTCGGTCGACTGCTCGAGCCGCTGGGCGATGCCGGTGATGCGCTGCCGCAGGCCGGCGAGCTCGACCTCCCCGCCGACGTCGCGCAACCCCATGCCCGGGGCCCGGCGCAGGTAGGACATGGCCCCACCGGTGGCGATCATCGCCTTCGAGGGGATGCAGTCCCACAGGTTGGCGGCGCCGCCGAGCACGTCACGTTCGACGAGCGTCACCTCCACACCCAGGCGGGCGGCGTCGGTCGCCGCCTGGGTCCCGGCCGGCCCGCCGCCCACGATCACGAAGTGCACGCAGCGCCCCCGCTCGGCCAACGATCGGTCACCGGCTCACGCTATGACGATCTTGAAGCGCGCTCCCAACCGGGCGCCGATCATGGAGGCGAGACGTCCTCGGTCAGCGTCCGCAGGATCTCCGGAGCGAACCAACGGTTCGACCGGCCGGGTGCCCTGCCGGCCTGTTGGACGATGCCCCGCCTGCTCCAGCTGCCGGAGCTGGTTCCTGGCACCTTGGTTCGACACGCTCGACCGCCGCGTCGCCCCGGCACTCGTGACGAACGGGATCTCCAGGAGCATCTCCACGATCTCGTGGGCTCGGCTCCGCGAACCGCGGAGCCGCCGCCGGTAGTCCTCCCGCAGGTCGGTCAGCCGCTCGGCTCGGCTCAACGCGTCCGTCGCCTGGGTGGCGACGGCAGCCAGGAAGAACCGCAACCATTCCTGCATCTCACCGCGCTCTCGCACGCCCTGGAGCCGCTCGCAGTACGCGTCCCGGTGTTGCTCGAAATGGGCACTGACGTAGAGGAGCGGTTCCGGCAGGTGGCCTTCGCTCACGAGGAACAGGACGATGAGGAGGCGCCCCAGTCGTCCATTGCCGTCGAGAAAAGAGTGCAGCGTCTCGAACTGGTAGTGCAGCAGGCCGCACCGGACCAGGGGCGGAACCGCCGAAGGTTCGTGGACGTAGCGCTCCTCATCCAGGGGCAGCGAGCGGGGGATCGGTCGCGGCACGAATGCGTGGTACCCCTAGGTGCCGGGAGTCTTCACTACCTTGCCGAAGGTCGTAGAGACGAAGTGCTGCGGGTCCATCTCAATGAGCTACAGCTGCTACCGCCATTTCGTTGCAGCTCAACCGGGAGAGCCAATTCATGTTGCCCGCCCCGCTGCCCGCCGCCCACGATCACGAAGTGCACGCAGCGACCCGGCGACCCGGCCTCTACCCGCCGATGGCGTAGCGGTAGACGTTGGTGGCCCGCTGCTCGAACCCGAGCCGCCGGTAGAGGCGGTTGGCCGCCTCCCGGTCGGGTCGCGAGGTGAGGTCGACGGTGCGAGCGTCCTCGGCCGCCGCCAGCTCGATGGCCGCCCCGACCAGGGCGGCGCCGGCACCTGCTCCCCGGATCGCCCCGTCCACGACGACGTCCTCGATCCACGCTCGAGTCCCGGTGGGGACGTGGAAGACGGCCAGGGTGAGCGAGCCCACGATCGTCCCCCCCGCGTCGCGGGCCACGAAGAGCGTGGTGGCCGGCGAGGTGACGATCGCCTCCAGCTGGTAGGCGGTGGGTGCGGGGGCGCTCGACGACAGTTGCGGCACCAGCCGGGCCATGGCCTCGACAAGCTCGGCGTCGGCGATGGCCGCCTGCTCCACCGTCACCGTCACCGTCACCGGCGCGGCCGGGGACCGGGGATCGTCGCCAGGCATGGGCGCCTCAGCCCTCGGGCTCGGCGGGCCCCCGCCACATCGGTTCGCGCACCCGGTCGTACAGGACGTCGCGGTGCTCGCCGGCCAGGGCGGCGAAGACTTGCTCGCCCCATCGCTCGAAGCCCACCAGGGGCTCGGGCAGGTTGTCCCGGCGGAACCAGCCGACGTCCCGGCATTCGAGCGGGTGGGGCTCCAGCTTGCCCCCGACCGCCCGGCAGTGGAAGACGAGCGAGTAGAGCGGGATCCGGGTGAAGCCCAGCCGAAGGCCGTCCAGTACAGCGATGAGCCGCACCGGCTCGGCCTCGATGCCGGTCTCCTCGGCCACCTCCTTCACCGCCACCTCGGCCGCCGAGTAGCCGACGTCGCACCACCCGGTGGGGTACAACCAGACGCCGGAGTCGGCCCGCTGGATGAGGAGGAGCTCGCCGTCGTCGTTCCCGACGGCCGCCCCCACTGCGACCTTCGGGGTCACGTAGCCGGGCACGCCCTCCCCGACCTGACCGAGCCACTCTTCCACCAGGCCGCCCCCGTCGTCGAGCGCCGGTGTGCCCTCGTCGGCGGCGGTCCGAATATCCGCCGCGACCCGTAGGACCTCTTCGAACCGCTCCCGCTCGTACAGGCTCTCGGTGAACCCCAGCCCGGTGCGGGCGATCGCCGCGAGGCTCTCGCTCCATCGCAGGAGGGTGCGCGTGGGCACGACCGGATCCACGGGCCTGACGCTACCGCGACCCGCTCCGACGTCGACGCGCTCGGGCAGGACCGCCACGTGAACCCCGGCCCTGGTGCCGGTGCGCCAAGATGGTGGCGTGCCAGTGAAAGCCAATTGCCGTTACTACGTCATGCAGACCACCGCCGGCGGCGACAAGGTCGAGCGCTGCAAGATGGACGCCAACGAGCCATTGCCCTTCTCGTGCCCCGCCGGGTGCCTCTTCTTCGAGGCACGGAGCGTCTCCTCGGCGGGCTGGCAGGTCAGCCGGCGGGACCTCCCGCCGGACGCGGCGCGCCACTGAGCAGCGGGACTGTCAGCTCTCGAGCACGTCACCGAGCAAGGCCACCTCGACGCCCTCCGACCCGAGCCAGGCCAGCGCCTCGTCGACCGCCCCGGCGTCGCCCTCGAGCTCGCACAGGATCCAACCGCGGTCGTCCTCCACATTGGCCCGACGGATGTTGGGCTCCACCTCGAACCGCCGCACCATCCGGGCGAGGAGCGGGAGGCGCACCAGCTCCTCGGGGAACGTGAGCTTCACCCGCATCCGCACGGTGCTCACCGGGCGCTCATCTCTCGGTCCGCACCACCGGGCGGGACGAGCAGCCGGTTCATGCTGCCCGACCGGAAGCCCTCCAGGTCGAGAGCGACGAAGCGGTACCCGGCGCCCCGGACGGCGTCGACGACGTCCTCGCGTCGGTCGAGCACGGCCGCCAGCTCGCCGGCGGGGACCTCGACCCGCCCCACCGCGCCGTGGTGCCGGACCCGGACCTCGGCGAAGCCCAAGGCCCGCAGCGCCGCTTCGGCCGCACCGACCGATCGCAACGTACCGACGGTGACCGGCGTGCCGTACGGCACCCGGGAGGCCAGGCAGGCGGCCGCCGGCTTGTCCCACGTGCGCAGCCCGATCGCCCGCGACACCTCGCGCACCGCCGCCTTGGTGAACCCGGCCTCGACCAGCGGGAACCGGGAGCCGGCGGCGGCGGCGACCTGTTGGCCGGGGCGGTGATCGCCGAGGTCGTCGAGGTTCACGCCGAGGACGACAGTGGCACCGCCCTCCCGGCGGGCCAGCGGGACGAGCACGTCCATCAGCGCCGTCTTGCAGCGGGCGCAGCGGTCGGCGCCGTTGGCGACGTACGCGGGGTCCTCGAGCTCCTCGGTCGCCACTCCCTGCCACCGCAGGCCCCACTCGACCGCCAGCGCCCGGCAGTCCGCCTCCTCAGCCGGCGCCAACGACGCCGACAGGGCGGTGGCGCACAACACCCGCTCGGGGCCCAGCCGGTCGTGGGCCATCCGGGCGAGGAAGGCCGAATCGGCACCGCCGCTGAACGCCACGACCACCCGGCCCAGGCCGTCGAGCACCGCCCCCAGGCGCTCGAGCGGTGCGGCAACCGCCGTCACCGGTCGGTGACGGTCGCGCGGTCCAGGACGTCCGCCAGATCGCCGACCATGCCGGTGTAGAAGGGCCCGAACTCGGCGTACAGGGCGGAGGCCTCGTCGAAGCGCATCTCGTAGACGCACGACTTCAGGTCGTCGGGGTGGACGGCGAAGAGCGTCACGCCCCATTCGAAGTCGTCCAGCCCGGTCGACCCGGTGATGACCTGGAGCACCCGGCCGTGGAAGGTCCGGCCCACCCGGCCGTGGCCCATCATGAGCTCCTTGCGCTCGTCGAAGCCGAGGGCGTACCAGTTGTGGGCGGCGGTGCGCCGCTTCGACATCGGATAGAAGCAGAAGGCCTGCTTCCCCTCCGGCGGGAGCTTCGGGTAGAGCCGGGCCTGCTTCATCTCCTCGGGGACGCCTGCGGCGTACTCGGACACCTCGGTCAGCGAGACGTACGAAGCCACCGACTCGAGGCCTGCGGCCGCCACCGCCGTCTGGAACCCCCGCAGGGACCACAGGTCCGGCGACAGGACCATGAGCCCGACGTCGGCCTTGTGGCCGAGCATGGCGGCAGCCACGACCTGGCACCCATCCTTGCGCGTCGCCTCCTCGGCCGCCAGTAACGCCCCGGCGTCGACGCCGGCCGGCGCCCGGCAGAAGAGGTGGAGCACTGCCAGCCCGGTCTGAGGGCCGACGGGTTCGGCGGCGGAAGTATGGTCCTGGGGCGACACCGGGCCCAGCTTAGAGACCGGTGGGCTCCCCGCACGAGCACGGCCGGGGCGCGCAAGAGGGGCACCCCGCGGGGTGCCCCTCTTCTCGCTGAGACGAAGTACTACCTCGGTCGCCCAGCGGCGACGGGGGTCCCGTCGCCGCTGCGGCGCCGATCGACTAGAAGTCCTCCATCCCGCCGCCAGGCATGGCGGGGGCGTGCTCCTCGGGCTTGTCGACGATGACCGCCTCGGTGGTGAGGAACAG
>JBOGGF010000342.1:0-2475 GCA_050743965.1 Acidimicrobiales bacterium | reverse complement strand
GCCTCGGCCAGCTCGTCCGGGGTGCACTCGGCGAAGTCCTTGTGCCGGAGCACCTCCGTCGGGCTGTAGCGCAGGTGGAGCACGGGGGCCGGCGGCCGGTTGCCTGCCTCCCCGTCCGCCGGGTCCTCCTCGCCGTCGTCGTCGGCGACGGCGAGCGTCGTGGCCGGCAGCGGGAGGGACATCCCTGCGAGGCTGCCGAGCCAGAAGGCGGCGAAGACGGCGTCGTAGGCGTCCACGTCCTCGGGGCGCCGTACCAGGGTGGCGCGCCCGGCCCAGTAGACCGGCGACCGGCGGGCGAGCCCGACGGCGGCCAGCGCCTCGGCCAGGCGCACCGCCGCGTCACCGGGGAGCGCCAGCCCGGCCCGACGGGCCACCCGGGTGAACGCGACCGCCAGGCGCTCGGGGGACCGGCCGGCCGTGGTGGTGGGGCCGGCGGTGTCGTCGGCGCCAGAAGGTGGCGCGCCGGCGCTCACCCGGCGCGGGCCACGGCCGCCCGCGCCAGCTCGGCCATGCCCACCTCGCGGACCCGATCGGCATCCTCGCGGTACTTGACCGCCGCGCCGAGCGTCCGCTCGACGGTCCCCTCGTCGAGGGCCTGGCGCCCCAGGGCGGCGATGGATGCCGCCCAGTCGATCGTCTCGGCGACGCCCGGCGGCTTGTAGAGGCTCATGCCGCGCAGCTCGGCGACGGCCGCCGCCACCTGACGGCGGAGGACCTCGGGCACCTGGGGGGCGCGCAGGGCGACGATGGCCACTTCCCGCTCGAAGTCGGGGTGCTCGATCCAGTGGTAAAGGCACCGGCGCTTCAGCGCGTCGTGGACGTCGCGCGTCCGGTTGGAGGTGATGACGACGATGGGGGGCACTCTGGCACTGAAGGTGCCGAGCTCGGGCACGGTCACGGCGTATTCGGAGAGCACCTCGAGGAGGAAGGCCTCGAACTCGTCATCCGCCCGGTCGATCTCGTCGATCAGCAGCACCGGCGGCGGCGCGTCGATCGGCGCGGCCACGGCCTCCAGCAGCGGTCGGCGGACGAGGAACCGTTCGGAGTACAGCTCGTCCTCGACTTCGGCCGGCACCGCGCCGCCGGCGCCCGCGGCCCGGGCCTCGGCCGCCCGCAGGTGTAGCAGCTGGCGGGCGTAGTCCCACTCGTAGACGGCCTGGGACACGTCGATGCCCTCGTAGCACTGGACCCGGAGCAGGGCCCCGCCTCGCCACCGGGCGAGCACCTTGGCGACCTCCGTCTTGCCGACGCCGGCGTCCCCCTCGAGGAGAACCGGCCGGCGAAGGGTCAGTGCCAGGAAGACGACGGTGGCCAGCCCCTCGTCGGCCAGGTACCCGTGGGCGCGAAGGGCGTCGCGCACTCCTTCGGGGCCGGCGACGTCGGGCGCGGGGTCGGCGCCGACAGTGGCCCCGGTCACCGGTTCAACCACGCGCCGCGGCCGCGTCCTCGATCGCCCGGCGGACGAGGACCGTCGCCAGGTGGTTCCGGTACTCGGTGCTGGCGTGGAGGTCGCTCGGCGGATCCAGCCCCTCGGCGGCGCGGGCTGCTGCGTCGGCGGGGCTGGCCCCCGCGGCCAGCGCCTCCTCGACGCCCGGGGCCCGCAGCGGCGTCGGCCCCATGTTGACGAGCGCCACGCGGGAGTCGTCGCCGACCACCGCCGCCACCCCCACGATGGCCCAGTCTTGCGCCCGGCGGTTGAACTTGTGGAACGACCAGCCGGCGTCGCCCTTGGGCACCCGGATCTCGGTCAGCATCTCGCCCGGACCGAGGTCGGTCTCGAGGAAGCCACGGAAGAACCGGTCGGCGGGAACCTCCCGTGTGCCGTCGCGTCCCCGCACCACCAGGGCGCCCCCCAGTGCCAGCACTGCCGCCGGCAGGTCCGACGCCGGGTCGCCGTGGGCGACCGACCCACCGATCGTCCCCCGGTGGCGCACCTGCGGGTCGCCGACCTGGCCCGCTACGTGCGCCAGCAGCGGAGCGTACGCCCGCGCCACCTCGGAGACCTCCAGGTCCCGGTGGCGGGTGAGCGCCCCCACCGCGATGTGGTCGCCGTCCTCGCGGACGTAATCGAGGTCGGCCAGGCGACCCACGTCGACCAGGACCGCCGGGGTCGCCAGCCGCAGCTTCATCAGCGGCAGGAGGGAATGGCCACCGGCCAGCAGCTTGGTTGTGTCGGGATCGGCGGCGAGAAGCGACAGCGCCTCGTCGATCGACGCGGCGCGGCGGTACTCGAACGTGGCCGGGATCACGGCACCAACCCCTCGCTCCCGGCCGCCGCCAGGATCGCCTGGACGATGTTGTGGTAGCCGGTGCACCGGCACAGGTTGCCCTCGAGCCCCTCGCGCACCTCCGACTCCGTCGGCCGGGGGTGCTCGGCGAGGAAGGAGGCGGCGGCCATGACCATGCCCGGCGTGCAGTAGCCGCACTGGAGGCCGTGGTGGTGGTGGAACGCCTCCTGGATCGGGTGCAGGGTGC
>JBOGGF010000341.1:0-3400 GCA_050743965.1 Acidimicrobiales bacterium | reverse complement strand
CCCCGAGCTCGTCGCCCAGGTGGCGTTCACCGAGTGGACGACCGACGGCAAGCTCCGCCATCCTCGCTTCGAGGGGCTGCGCGAGGACAAGGCGCCGCGCGAGGTGCGGCGGGAGCAGCCCGGCGGTGCCGCCACCGCGCCGTCCGGCCGGTCGTCCGCCCCGCGCCCCACGACGCGCGGCAGCTGACGGTGAACACCGTGGCGATGGACCGGTGCGCCCACCGGAGTCGAAGTGGCCGGCACGAGCGGCCGGCACGGTCGGCCGGCACGAGCGGCCGGCACGAGCGGCCGGGTCAACCGGGGGGACGGCGCGGCGTGAACGCGCACGGCAGGTGCTTGATCCCGTTCACGAAAGACGACTGCAGCCGGTCGGGCTCACCGGTCGCCGCCATGTCGGGGAGGCGGCTGAAGAGCTCCCGCCACATGACCCCCACCTCGCGGCGGGCCAGATGGGCGCCGAGGCAGAAGTGGGGCCCGGCAGCGCCGAAGCCGAGGTGGGGGTTGGGTGATCGGCGGACGTCGAAACGGAACGGGTCGGCGTAGACCTCCTCGTCCCGGTTGGCCGAGCAGTAGTAGAGGAGCACCTTGTCGCCCGCCGCGAGCGCCTGGCCCCGTAGCTCGGTGTCGCTCGCCACCGTGCGCCGCATCCAGATGACGGGCGAGGCCCACCGCACGATCTCGTCCACCGCCGTCGGGGTCACTCCTTCGAGGTCGTCGCGCCACTGCGCCCGCTGGTCAGGGTGCTCGGTGAGTGCCCACAGCCCGTGGGCGATGGCGTTGCGGGTCGTCTCGTTGCCCGCCACGACGAGCAGTACGAAGAAGGACGCCAGCTCGGCGTGGTTGAGGGCCTCGCCGTCCACGTTGTCCGTGACGAGGCCGGTCGTCAGGTCGTCGCGCGGCCGTACAAGCCGGTCCTCGCCGATCTCCTGCATCAGGACGGTCAGCTCCTCGCCTGCTTGGAGGAACGAGCCGATGGGATCGACGTCCTCGGGGATGTACTCGAGGTCGCCCTCGCTCAGGATGATGTTGGAGCAGCGGTAGACGTCGTGGTAGCAGGACTCGGGGATGCCCATCATCTCGCAGATCACCTGCAGCGGCAGCCGGGCGGCCACGTCGGTCACGAAGTCGCACTCCCCGAGCGGGCTCACCCGGTCGACGATCTTGGCGGCGACCTCCTCGATGTGGTGCTCGATGCTGCGGACCATGCGGGGGGTGAAGACGGCCGACACGATGCGCCGCAGCCGGGCGTGGCGCGGGTTGTCGGTGCTGATCATCCCGCTGAAGTACTCGACCATCTCCTCGGGCATGTCGATAACGCTGACGGCGCCCTGTCCGGAACGGTAGAGCTCGGGATGCCGGCTGACCTCCACGATGTCGGCGTGGCGCGACACCGCCCAGTAGCCGGGACCGGGCGGGGGCAGCAGCGACGAGCGTCCCGTCAGGTCCGCCTCGTCGAAGTGGGCGAGGGGACGCTCCCGGCGAAGGGTGCGGAAGGCGCCCTCCCGCTCGTCCCACGGCCGGCGCCAGAAGGAGAGGTCGGCCAGGTCGATCTGGTCGGCGGTGAGGACCTCGCGGGGCTCCACCCGAGCAACCTTAGGACGGTGGGCATCGCCCGTCCCGCCCGTCCCGTCCGTCCCGAGGTGCCGGCGCACTATCGTCCCCGGGGTGCGACTGACCAGCTTCGTCCTGCCCGAAGGCAATCCCGGGGGACCCTCGGCCCGCCCCCGGACCGGGGTCCTGACCGGTGCCGGTCACTCCGAGATCGTCGACCTGACCGACCCGGTGATCGGGCTTCCCGGCGACATGGTGGAGCTCCTGGGACTCGGTCCAGCGGCGAAGGAAGCGGTCGCCGGTGCTGCCTCCAGCGGGGCCCGCCGTTGGGGGCTCGACGAGGTCGAGCTGTTGGCGCCGGTGCCGCTGCCGCCCAAGATGCTGGCGATCGGCCGGAACTATGCCGCACACATCAAGGAGATGGGCTGGGAGACCCCCAAGTACCAGTACTGGTTCAACAAGCAGCGGACGTGCGTGACCGGTCCGGGCGCGCCGATCCTCTTGCCGGCGGTGTCCGAGCAGCTGGACTACGAGGGCGAGCTCGCCATCGTCATCGGTCAGCGGGCCAAGGGTGTGCCGGCGGCGCGCTGGCTCGACGTGGTCGCCGGGTTCACCGTCGTGAACGACGTGAGCGTGCGCGACTGGCAGGCGCATTCGCCGACCTACACGATGGGCAAGTCCTTCGACACCCACGGGCCGACCGGGCCCTACCTGGTGACCCCGGACGAGGTCGGCGACACGGGCGACCTCTCGGTGCGGACCTGGGTCAACGATGAGCTTCGCCAGGACGCCCGGACGTCGCTGCTGCTCTTCGGCTGCGCCCAGTTGATCGAGTACCTGACCACCGTCTTCCCCCTCGAGCCGGGGGACATCCTCTGCACCGGGACCCCCGCCGGGGTCGGCAAGGGCTTCGACCCGCCCCGGTGGCTGCGGGCCGGCGACACGGTCCGCATCGAGATCGAGAACGTTGGCGTCCTGGAGAACCCGATCGTGGCCGAGCCGGCCGCCGCCCCGGCGCCTGCACCGTCCATGGGCAGCGCACGGCAGAATGGGGGGGGCGCCGGCTGAGGTCCGGGCTGGCGCGAAGGGCAGATCCGAGGAGCGACATGCACGAGACGAGCGACGAGACGACCGATCAGGCAGGGACTGCGCAGGCCAGCGGCGAGGGGGCAGGCGGTGCGGCCCCGCTCGGTGAAGAAGAGCGCGCCGAGCGGCTCGGGCAGCTCCAGTCGCTGATCGAGCTCATGCGGCCGGCGGTGCAGGCCGACGGCGGCGACCTCGTCCTGGTCCGCGCCGACGTCGAGGATGGTGTGGTCGAGGTGCAGCTCCAGGGGTCGTGCAGCTCGTGCGCCATCAGCTCGGCCACCCTCCAGGGCGGCGTCGAGCGGATCCTCACCGATCGGCTCCCGTGGGTGCGCGAGGTCGCCGGCGGCGTGGACGAGTCGGCGGACCCCTTCGAAAGCGCGGCCATGGGCCAGGGCGGCTACGTCCCCAGCTTCTGACGCCGCCGGCGCCACCACCACCACCGTGGCGGCGCACCATCGGCGTGGAACGTCGCCGCCGCGGTCGCGCGTACACTTAGTTAGGCGAACTAAGTAGAATGGTCGTATGGGTAACGCGACGACCAGCGCCAAGCGTGCACGGGCGGGCGGGCGCGCCGCCATCCCGGCCCCGGTGCCGGCGGGAGCACCCGCCGACGCGCTACTGGCAGAGGGAGCCCCGGGAGAGGAGCTGGCCGCCCGCCTGCGGATCGCCGTCACCCGGCTGAACCGCCGCCTGCGGCAGGAGTCCCTGGCCGGGGTGTCGCCGGCGCAGGCCTCCACCCTCGGGACGATCAACCGCCTGGGCC
>JBOGGF010000340.1:0-17667 GCA_050743965.1 Acidimicrobiales bacterium | reverse complement strand
CGGAGCGGTGCGGGCGACTCCGGCGACCCGCTCGGAGCGCCCGCGGACCGCTCGGGCGCCCCGGACGGTCCGGTCGCCGTGGGCGGCGCCACCAATTCTCCCGTCCCGATCCCTTGGGCGATCCGGTCCCAGACCTCGGGCGGGGGATCCTCGTGGGCATTGCCGAGCGCGGCGGCGACGGCCCGCAGCTCGTCGACCTCCGCCCGGCACCGGGGGCACTCCGCCAGGTGGTCGGCGACGACCTGTGCCTCGTCGGGGTCGACGGCGTCGAGCGCGTACGCCCCGAGCAGCTCGGCGACCGCGTCGTGGTCAAGCTTCACGATCATCGTGTTCCTCGGCATGGTCCAACTCCACCCGGAGCCGACGTAGCCCTCTGCGGATGCGGCTCTTCACGGTACCCTCCGGTTCGGACAGGAGCTCCGCGACCTCCCGGTAGGTGTGGCCGTCGAAGTAGGCGAGCTCGATGGCCCGACGCTCGGCCTCTGGCAGCTCGGCGACGGCGCCCGAGACCCGTTCCGCCTGGGCCATCTCCCACACCTCTCGCTCGAGGTCGTTGGTTGTGATCGGCGTCGTCCGGGCGTCCTCCTCCTCTCGCCGGCGGCGGGCGGCGCGGGAGCGGACGGCGTCGACGGCGCGGGAGTGCACCTGGGTGAGCAGGAACGTTCGCAGCGAACCCCGCCGCCCGTCGAAGCGCTCGGGATCGGTCCAAAGCCGGCAGAACACGTCCTGGACGACGTCCTCGGCCTCGGTCCCATCGCCCAGGACGCGCCGGGCGAGTCCATAGGCAGCCCGGCCGTGCCGGCGGTAGATCTCGGCTAGGGCGCCCTCGTCCCGGCGCGCCACGGCCACCACCAGCTGGGCATCACCGAGCCCGCTGCGCTCTGCCGTCGCCATCGCTCCCCACTCTGGCACCGTCCGCGCCGCATCGGTGACCAGCGACCGCCCGGGTCGTCGGCGAACCAGTGACGGCCGGGCCCTGTGGAGCGCCCGGGGGCCCTTCTCAGACGTCGGGTGCCCATCGCCGCGCCCGGCCTCCTGGGGCGTGCCGGACGGGCACCGGGTCGTCGGAACTTTGTCCGGCAGTACCGCCGCCGACCACTGCGACCACCCGGCCGGCGGCGACCTCGACCGCCCGCTCGACCAGGCCCAGACCCGAGAGCCCCGGCAGCCGATCGACCTGGCGGTCGATCCGCTGGGCCACCGCCAATCCCTCGGCCCCTCCGAACAGGTGGTCGATGAGGAAGTCCACCTCGGCGCCGGGCATGACGCCCGCGCCCACCGGCGTCCAGTAGCGGCGCAACGCCACCCGGGTCAGGCGCTGGGCCATCCGACTCGATTCCAGCCGGCGCCGTGCCTGACCGGCGTAGAAGTCGATGTGGCGGCCTTCCTGCTTCATGATGCGCCGGAGCAGTTCAGCGAGCACCGGGTGACCGGACTTGGCGGCAAGCCGGCCGTAGCCGGCTTGGGTGGTCCACTCGTTGACCGCGCCCCAGGTCATGTGGGCGGTCACGATGTGGGAGGTGAGCGACGAACCGACCAGGTAGAGGAGCGGTTGGAGCCGGTCGCGGGCCGGCAGCGACCGACGCATCGCCGCCACCCGCTCGGGCCCGGCCGGCTCGCCGTGGACGGCCAGGATGCGGGCGATCGCCTCCCCGTGCCAGTGCTCCTCGTAGCACCAGCACGCCAGGAAGGCGGTCACCTCGGGGTCGGCGTGCACCCGGGTCACCAGGACGTCGCGCAGGTAGCACATCGTGTGGCACTCGACGTCGTGCATGTAACGGAGGCAGCGCAACGTCGACTCGTCCAGTGGTCGATCGGCGAAGGCACCGAAATCCAGGTCGTTCACGTCGAGGCGAGCGGACCGCTCCACTAGTGCGCCCATGTTCGTGCTCATGCCCCTTGTACGGTGCCATGGCCTTCGGCGGATGCCAGGTCGAGCCGGCCGTCGGCTACCGTGGGCCGGCGATCGATCCTAGCGCCGGGCCGACCGTGGGCAGTGTTCTGCCGCCCCCAGTTGCGGGCGGAGGTCCTGCCACCACCCGTCCTTCGGGCGGCGGTCATGCGGCTTTGACGTCCCGGCGCTCCGGGCCGATCACCGGCATCACGACGTCGCCGTGGCGTGCCGGCTCGGCGCGCCCCCGGTCGGCACGTAGCTACTCCCCCGTCCGGGCAGCCAGTGCGCACGGACATGCGATGCCCGTCGCGTCGGAGGCGAACCGGTGCACGCACGCCGGCCGCTGGTCGACCGGCGCCGGCGGGCGCTCGTCCGGGCGCTCGGATCGGGCGACGAAGAAGCTGGGCACTCCCACAACGAGTATGGCGAGCAATGACAGTAGTACGGCAACGGGGATCCACATGGCGACTCCTTTGCGGTCCGTGGTTCGTGTGGTCCGTGGTTCGAGATCCGGTGTCCTTGCCACGCACTGCGGTGAGCGCGGTCGATCGCGTTCTTCTTCCTCTTTCTTCGTTCACGACGCCGACCTTCGATATCGACCATCGTGAAGGACGGGACTGGCAGCCCCCGCGGGCGACCTGTGTGCCCATTGAGAGTGGCGACCTCGACGCTTCCTGGCCCCGGCCCCGTCGCGACCAGGGCGTTCGTGCGTACGTTTCGACCACGCTGGGCCGGGTACGGGCGATTGTCACTGATGTTTGTGCCTCGCAACCTTCCGAGCCCGAACCGCCGACACGGCCCGCGCTCTACCGGCAGGAGGACGGTGATCCGCCCCTCGGTCGCGTGTCCGCTGTCGCCCGGCCGGGGACCGAGGGGCACGTATCCGGCGGAGTGACGCCAGGATGGCGCGAGGAGGAATGCGCCCAGCCTGGTCGAGGCGAAGGCCGGCACCCCAGCGCCGCGCACCACCGGCTCCGGCAGCGCCCCTGGGGGCCCCGGCAGGAGCACACGCCCCACCCGTGGTCCGGAGGGACCCGGCCGTGGCGGGAGCCGGGGGTCCGCCGGGCGCACCGTTGTGTTGCTCGCCGTGGACATCTGCCTGATCGTCGCCCACGAGATCGCCGCCACCTATGACGACCTGGATGCCACAGCGTCCAAGGTCGACTTCGTGTCGGTCAACGTCAATGCCGGGCACAGCTCCCCCGCCACAGTGGTGTCGTTCGTCCACCTGCACGGCAACGGCATCGGCACAGTGCCGAACTTCTACTACGTCACCGGACGACCAGGCGCGCTCCGGCCTGTGTGGACGGGCTACGGCATCATCGTCCACGTCAACAACGGCAAGGTCTTCCACAGCGAGGGGCTGTACTTCATCGCCCCCGGCGGGGTCGTGCGCTACCAGGCGACGCCGTTCGCCAACATGCGCGAGGTCGGCAACGGTCGGCTCCCGCCGGCGACCATCGCCCAGTGGGGGAAGGGCATTGCCAAGTACGCCGAGAAGGTGGCTGGGTGAACCTCCTCGTCGACCACTGGTCGTACGACCCGTTCCTGATCGTCGCTGCCGTGGTGGTGGCGATCCACGCCCGCGGCCTGCACCGGCTCAACGCCGGGGCGACCGGACCGCGGGTCCACCGGCGTCGCCGCCAGGCAGCCTGGTTCTACCTCGGCGTGGCGGTGCTCCTGGTCGCGGTGGAGTCCCCGATCGACTACTGGTCGGGCTCCTACCTGTGGATGCACATGGTCCAGCACCTGCTCCTCATCTTCGCCGCACCGGTGCCCATCGTCGCGGGCGCACCGTGGCTACCGCTCGAGCACGGGCTGCCCGTAGGCCTGCCCCGGGCGGTCGGTCGGTCGCGCTGGATCCCTGGGCGGCGCCGCTGCGGCGGGCCGGTCGGTCGAGCTGGTGGCCGTGGTCCGGCATCGTCGGTCTCGACGTGGACCTCCTCATCTGGCACCTGCCGGGCCCGTTCGACCTGGCCGAGCAGAACCAGCTGGTCCACATCTGGGGCATGCACGGAAGCTTCTTCGTCTTCGGCGTGCTCTTCTGGATGCAGGTCGTCGATTCGCGCCTGTTCAAGGTCCGCCTCAGCGCGCCGGACCAGATCGGTGTGATCTTCACGACGGCCGTCCTCATTTGGGTGTTGGCCATGGCCATGAGCATCCTCGCCGGCGGCAGCTGGTACACGTGGTACCAGGTCCACGAGGGGCCGCTCCTCTCCCCGTTCGCCCACGGCAACGAACACCCCGGCCAGCCCGGCGAGCCAGGTGGTCGTCCGCAGGGCCGGCCACCGCCGCCCCGGCCGGCGGCGACCGAGCCCCCGCACCCCAGCCAGATATGCGAGAGCAGCGCCTCCGAGGAGCGCATCGACGACCAGTGACGCGGCGCCGGTCTGGAAATAGCTGAGGAGGACGTGCAGGCTCACGTGCGGCGAGGGCGCATCGCCGGCGGCAAGAAAGGGTGCCAGCGGGCCGCTCACCGTGCACGTAGATGCCCCGACCGAGCGGTGGGGAAACGCCCGATACGCCCCGCTCATGGAGACGACGCCGGCCCGCGCGCCGCGCCGTTGCGCCACGACGATCCCGGCGGCCGCGGCCTCCGTCTGCGGGCCGGTCAGTCCGTCCGAGCCCGGCGCTCCACCACCGCCGGGCCCCGTTCGTCCCGCCGCCGGGCACACCCGGTGGAGCAGAACCAGGTGTGCTCGCCGTCGTGGTACCGGGAGGCGGGGGCGGACTCCGGGTCGACGGCCATGCCGCAGACCGGGTCGGATGCTGCGTCGGCGGCACCGACATCATCGTGGCGGGCCGCGTCGGTGCCGTGCAGGTGCCCGGTGCCTTCGCCGTGCTCGACCGGTCCCGGGCATCGCACTACATGGCCTCCTTGATGCCCTTGCGGATCAGCCAGACGTTCACCGGCCACGCGGTGAAGTAGCCGACGATCATCCCGATCTGCATCAGGAACCAGAAGGCCGCGTGGTCCGGGTGGATGTGGTGGGGGAAGAAGACGAACTGCATCAGGGCCATCCATCCGAACAGGCCGACCTCGAAGCTGGTGAGCGACAGGACGTCGGCCTTGGCCGCCTCGAGCAGCCCCTCCCGGAGCCCGAGGCCCCGCATCGGTGCGATGGCGAAGTACTGGAACCCGATGCCGAATGCCAGGGCCAGGACGTAGTCGCCGATGTACTCCGGGAGCAGCGACAGGCCGAGGATCGTGGCCCCGAAGCCGAACACCGCCCACTCGGCGCACAGGTCCCCCAACGTGCACCCGGCACCGCAGTGGCTGACGCCGGTGGCCACCGACGACCAGGCCGGCCGTTCCGGCGGTTCGTCGTAGCCGTGCTCCCTGCGCCACCGAGGGCTCTTGGGCCACCCGAACCGCCGGTAGCCCCAGATGGCGACCGGGCCCCAGTACAGAGCGGTGATCGGCCATACCGCCTCCATCACCCTCATCTGCTGGCGACGTCCCCGCAGCCACTGGTCGGCGGCGATCCACACGGCCGATGCTCCCGCCGCGCCGATCGCCGTCCAGCTGAGAATGGTCAACCACGCGGGCGGCATGCGGCCTATCCTCGACCCGTCTCGGGTCCGGGCGAAGCTCTACCCGCTCCCCGTTTCGCGACGCGGGGTCCCACGGGCAGCGGCGTCGGGACGGTCGCGTCCGCGGCTGCTCTCCCGAGCAACTCGTGGCGGTGATCAGCGAGGAATGATCCAGTCGAGCCTCGCTCGGTCACTTCGATCCCGCCACCCGTCGCCCAGGGCGCCGGCGGCCGGCGACGGGGCTCCAGTCGAAGTGGCTCCCGCAGCAGCACGGCGCCAGGGGATGAGTGCCGTATCAGCGGCGGGCGCGGCGCAGGGAGACTCCCTGCTCGGTCACCCAATCCAGCCACGGCTGGGCCGGCTGACCCTCGATCTGGCGGATGAACTCACCCAGGTACCACCGGCGGAATGCCAGGGCGTCCGGCGGCGTCGCCAGGGTCAAGAGGTACTCGCCGTCACGGCAGTAGCGATCCGCGGCATCGAGCGCGTCACCGAGGCGTCGGCACGCGGGGAGGATCTCCGGCGGCACCCGGTAGACGAGGTCGATCGCATCGAGTCCTCGACTGGCGGCGTCGGTGAGCTGGGACTGCTGCTCGACCGTGAGCCCGGCGTAGTCGGCCTCGAGCTCGTCGATGAGCTCGAGAAGGTGGCGCGGGAGATGAGCCTCGCCGCCGCGCGCCTCACTGGCGGCGATCAAGGCGAACTCTCGGAGCAGCCCGTCTGCGTGCTCTTCCGCCCGTGCCCAGATGGCCAGCGGGAGGCCGACGATGTGGACCTCCCGCAGCTCCGGGGCCGCGCCAATGCTCACGCCGCCCACCGACAGCCTGGGGAGCGCTCCAGGTGCTGGGCCCGTCTCCCCGACCTTGCCCGGCCCTTGCCTACCCCGGAGACGGCCGGGCCACCCGCGACGGCCGACTCGGCCAGCGGTTCGGACAGGATCGACGACCGTGCCCGGAGCACACACCACACCGTCTTCCCGTCCCCGGCGGGCTCGACGCCCCAGCTGTCGGCGTACGCGGCCACGAGGTGGATCCCGCGGCCCGTCGTGGCCTGGTGGCTGTGGGCCTTCTCCCTCGGGGCCCGGGTGGACCCGTCGGAGACGCCGAGGCGCAGCAGATCGCCGTCGAAGGACAGCGCCACTCGAAACCCGGTCCTGGCGTGCAGCACGCTGTTGGTCGCCAGCTCGGTGACGAGCATGCTGGCGGCCGGCTGGGCGTCATCGAGCCCCCAACCGGCGAGGGCGTCGGTCACGAAGCGGCGGGCCTCGCCGACGCACTCGAGCTCCGGTGGGAAGCCTTGCATCACTTCGGGCATCGAAGTCACAGCTTATGTGGCGGAGCCGTTACGAATTGAGTGCAACCGCTGCAGCTACCCAATCGGTCCATCGGGTGGGCCACCCGGGAGGTGGCCCCGGTCACGCCGTCTCGACGGCGAGGTCCTCGGTGGCGCCGGTCGCGGGGCCGGACAAGTGTGGACTGCACTGCCGATGCAGTCAGATCGGTTGCCACTGGAGCATCAGCAACATGGCGTCGTCCTGGAGAAGGCCCGCTTGGTGGCCGAGGACGGCGTGGATCAGTCGACGCAGCGTCTCGCGGCCGTCGTTGCCGCTGGCGTCCTCGTGCACCAGCAACTCTTCGAGGCGGTCCAGCCCGAAGAACGTGCCACCGGGATCCCGGGCCTCGATGACCCCGTCGGTGTAGAGCAGCACCCGGTCGCCCGGTTCGAGCCGTTCGGCACCGACCCGTCCGTGCGGCGCGCCTCCTCCGGTCGGCCCGAATGCCGAGCCGAGCCCGAACGGAAGCCGGCCGGCGTCGTCGAGGTGACGTACTACCCGCCCGGCTCGCAGCACCACCGCGGGATGGTGCCCGGCGACGAGGTAAGAAAGCTGCCCCGAGGCGCCGTCGAATTCGGCCAGGACACCGGTGACAAAACTGTCGGGGAACTGGCCCCCCACCGCTTCGTCGATGCTCGCTGCACAGCCCTCCAGGTCGAGCCCGACCCTGCGGGCTTGGCGGTAGGCGCCAACTGCCACGCTGGCCATCATGGCAGCGCTCAAGCCGTGGCCCATGGCGTCGAACACGCCGAAGCACGCCGGCCCGTCGGCAACGGCGTAGTCGAAGGTGTCCCCGCTGATGTCGTAGGCCGGTTCGAGCGCCCCGCAGATCGTCGTCGCCCCGTCGACGCACGCCAGCGGGGGAAGGAGCGCCCACTGCACCTCGGCCGCTACGGAGGTCGGGCGCAGTCGTCGCGTGCGTGCGACCGCGTCGCTGTGGCGCTGGTCTGCTCCGAGCAGCCTTCCCGCCAGCCGGGCCAGCATGCCGAGGTCGATTGCCAGGTCGTCGCTCCAGCGCTCGACCTGGCCGCCGAGCACTCCGAGCCGGTCGGTCCCGTCCATCAGCGGGATCCACACCGCCTCGCCCACGCCGTCGGTTCCCGCGTCGCTCCGCTGAGCCCGGCTCTCCTGATACGCCCGACCGGCCAACGTTCCGTCCACCGTGAGGCCGTCGCCAGGGCCCTTGTCCATACCGTCGTAGGGCACAAGCACTCGTTGCTGCACATCGGCGAGCCACAGCGTCGCCTCGGCAAGCCCGACGCGGCCTGCGGCGGCAACGATGGCGACGACGAGCTTGGCCGCGTGCAGTGAACGGCCGGCGTCGAGCAACTCGGCGACCGCACTCGCCGCGTCGTCCTGCTTGTGCGCTGCCCCACCCGGATTGTCCACCCGCCCAACTCTACGATCCTCCGACCCCAGGGGCCTGTTCGCACACCCGCCGGCGAGGAGCCGGCCGTTGCACCGCGTCGTGCGGTGCGGGTCCGTGAGGATAGGCGTGTGGGCCGATGTCCTAGGGTTGAGCCCTGAGATTACTCGGGCCCCGACTACTCCGGCGGCCGACGAGATGGAATAGTCGGCTCAGTTGCCGGTAGGGGTCCCGGCAGCCTGCGAGGAGCTCGACCTCGGCAACCCCGTCCAGTTCGCCGTGCGGCACGGGCGTTCCGGCGAGATCCAGCCAGTCGGAGAACAGCCAAACTCCGTACCAAGCCTCGGTGTCGGTTTGGTGCTCTGCCAGCAGCCCGGACAGTTCCTCGACGGTGTCGGCTCTGGTGTCCACCCCGAGGACGCCCGGCTCATGGCGCGCCTCGAAGCTCGATAGGGCATCTGCCCAGCGCCCCTCCATGGCGGGGCGGACCGCCATGCCGTGTGCGTTCAGCGCGACGATCGAGACGACGGCACCGTTCGCGGCACAGGCGCACAATCCAGCGACCAGCGGTGCGGGGTCCGCCACGTACATCAGCACTCCGTGGCACAGCACGACGTCGAACGCACGACCATCGGTCAACGCGTGGGCATCCTCCCCGCGCCCCTCGAGCAGCGCAACTCGTTGGCGTACCGCAGGGGGCTCCGTCGCGAGGAGCTGCCGCGCCTTCTCGAGCATGGCTGGCGACGAGTCGACGAGAGTGACGTCGTAACCGGCACGCGCGAGCGGTCGTGACTGGTGTCCCGCACCTCCGCCGACGTCCAGCACGGTCGCTGGCGGCCGCGTCAGATGGTTCACCAGCTGATGGTGGACCACGTAGGTCCGCACGCGACCCTTGACCGTCGCGTATGCGCCATCCACGAATGGATCGGCCAGGGCAGACCACTCGTCGGTCACGGCCCTCAGCGTGCACGGGGGATAGGCGAATTGTCCAGCAGGCAGCTCAGCGGGAACCGTTGGGAGCTCCGAGACACCCTCTCCGCATTCAGGACTGGCACACGATCAATTTCTCTTCGCCCTGTCGGACACCAGAGAACGGTGCACCTTGGAGCTCCTCATGTCCGGCACCTGCACGTTCATGCGACATTCTCATTGGCCAGAACACCGCCGCATGTCACGAGCAGCCGCTGGTGGCGCCGCAGCTCGAGCAGACGTAGCACGAGCCGGCGCGCTGCATGACGTTGCCACAGCTGTAGCAGAAGGGTGCGTCCCGCTGCTCGGCCCGTGCCAAGGTCGACGCCGCACCGCCGGCCTCCCCGGTCGGCACCGGCGCCGAGGGCCGTGCCCCGGCAGCCGGACCGGCTGCCTCGGACATCGCCGTGCCGGACAGCGTCCCTTCGTCCACGAGCCCGACCGACGGCGTGGCGCTCTCCTCCACACCGGGAAGGGTCGGCTGGAGGCGCTCGGACGTCGACATGACACCGAGCTCCAACCGGTCCTCGTAGGTGAGGTAGTCGAGGGCCAGCCGGCGGAAGATGTAGTCCACCAGGCTGCTGGCGATCCGCAGGTCGGCGTCGTCGGTGATGCCAGCCGGCTCGAACTTCATGTTGGAGTACTTCCGGACGTACGTGGCCAACGGAACGCCATGCTGGAGACCGAGGCTGATGGAGATCGAGAAGGCGTCCATGATGCCGGCCAGGGTCGAGCCCTGCTTCGACACCTTGATGAACACCTCGCCCGGCCGGCCGTCCTCGTACTCCCCGACGGTGACATAGCCCTCGCAGTCGGCCACCCGGAAGGCGAACGTGTTCGACCGCCGCCGGCGGGGCAGGCGCTCCCGCACCGCCCCCACGACCACCGACTCCGACGTCCGCAGTTGCTCGTGGGCGAGCGCCGCTTCGAGCTCGGCGATCCGGGCCGCGATCTCCCGGTCCTTGGCCTCGGCCTCGGATCCCGGAGGGGCGGCGTCACCACCAGCGACGACATTGCCCGCCCTCTTCGTGGTCGACAACGGCTGGGCCACCTTGCAGTTGTCCCGATAGATGGCCACCGCCTTGATCCCCAGCCGCCACGCGTCGACATGGAGCTGCTCGATGTCCTCAACAGATATTTCTTCAGGAGCATTTATCGTCTTGGAAATCGCACCGCTAATGAACGGTTGCACGGCCCCCATCATCCTCAGGTGCCCGGAGTAGTGGATCGTATTGTCTCCCATCGAGCAGGCAAAAATCGGCAGGTGCGCCGCCGACAGGTGTGGGGCACCGGCGATCGTCTTGTGCTCGTCTATATAGGAGTCGATCTCCTCTGCCTGTGACGAGGTGTAACCAAGCTGGCGGAGGGCCCGCGGCACCGTCTGGTTGACGATAGACATCGTGCCACCACCGACCAGCTTCTTGGTCTTCACCAGACCGAGATCAGGCTCAACTCCGGTAGTATCACAGTCCATGAGCAATGCTATGGTTCCCGTCGGTGCCAGAACCGAGGCCTGCGAGTTGCGCACCCCATACTGCTCGGCAAGCTCGACGGCCTCGTCCCACGCCTCTTGCGCGGCCGACAGCAGCTCGGGCGGCACCAGCTCCTCGTCGATCTTCGATGCCTCGGCCTGGTGCATCCGAAGGACGTTCACCATGGGCTCGGCGTTGTCGTGGAAGCCGGCGAACGGTCCCATCCGGGCGGCCGTGCGAGCCGACGTGGCGTAGGCATGTCCCGTCATGAGAGCGGTGATGGCGCCCGCCCACGCCCGGCCGCCGTCCGAGTCGTACGGCAAACCGCTCGCCATCAGCAGCGCGCCGAGATTGGCGTAGCCGATACCGAGCTCCCGGAACCGCCGTGAGTTCTCGGCGATCTTGTCCGTCGGGTAGTCGGCGTTGCCGACGAGGATCTCCTGGGCAGTGAAGATCGCCGCGACGCCGGCCTTGTAGCCGTCGACGTCGAAGGAGCCGTCTTCCTCGAGAAATTTCAGCAGGTTGAGGCTTGCCAGATTGCAGGCCGAGTTGTCGAGGTGCATGTACTCGCTGCAGGGGTTGCTGCCGTTGATCCGACCGGTGTTGGGCGACGTGTGCCACTTGTTGATGGTGGTGTCGAACTGCATGCCGGGGTCGGCACACTCCCAGGCAGCGTGGGCGATCTGGCGGAAGAGGTCCCGGGCCTTCACCATCCGCACGACGGAGCCGTCGGTACGGGCGGTGAGCGGCCACTCGGCGTCGTCCAGCACGGCCTGCATGAACTCGTCGGTCACCCGCACCGAGTTGTTGGCGTTCTGGTACTGGGTCGAGTGGCTGTCGGCGCCGTCGAGGTCCATGTCGATCCCGGCGTCGCGCAGCACGCGTGCCTTGCGCTCCTCGATGGCCTTGCACCAGATGAAGTCCTCGACGTCGGGATGGTCGGCGTCGAGGATCACCATCTTGGCGGCGCGCCGCGTCTTGCCGCCCGACTTGATCGTGCCGGCCGACGCGTCGGCACCACGCATGAAGCTCACCGGGCCCGACGCCGTCCCGCCGCCCTTCAATAGCTCGTGCGACGACCGAATCTTGGAGAGGTTGACACCGGCGCCCGAACCGCCCTTGAAGATGACCCCCTCTTCCGTGTACCAGTTGAGGATCGAGTCCATGGAGTCCTCGACTGACAGAATGAAGCAATTGTGCACACGGAGGCTGCCACTCAGGTACTCCCCGCTCTCGGTCTGCATGTCGTAGACGTCCATCTCGCCAAGCGACTCGACGGCGGCGATCTCCAGCCGCTTGACTGTTGCCCGGTCGTACCCGGGCAGACCGAGGCTCTCCTCGAGCTTCTGTGCCTTACGAGGATCGACGAACCCGATCTCCTCGGCGAACGCCGCGCGGTCTCCAAGTGGTCGGATAGTCAGTGACCAGCATCCGTGCCGGTTCGCACGCCGGTCCGCCTTGAAGCGGACGCGAGAGAAGATCCCGAAGCGAGACAGCAATGCCTGGACGCCCCGCACGATGCCCTCGGACACCATGTCGAATCCGATGAGCGCCGCCCGCTCCCTGAGGCTGACATAGCCCTCCGCTTGGAACAGGCTCCGGAGGTATGCCACGACCACAGGCAAGGGAGCGCTGAACATACGCTCCGGCACCGTCATTTCGACAGTACGGGGCCGCAGGTCCCAACGGTCGACAAATGACGAAAGCTCCTGTCCGTAGAGCCGGGTGCGACGGCAATCCAGGTCCCTGTCCTGCGTGACGACGGGACGCTCGTGCCGGTGCACTCCCGGGAAAACGGCGTCGAAGGCTGCCGTGACCCATGCCAGCTCGGCGTCCGTGACCGTCATGGCTTCGATCGTCAACGACAGGTTCGTTCCCTCGTACTTGCCGACGAAACCGTCCGACTGGAGCCAACCGGCGAGGGCTGCCTCAGCAATCTCCTGACTGGTGATCTCGCCGGTGCCGAACGACTCGTGCCGGTGCCAGGTGAGCTTGTCGCCGACCCTCAGATCCCCGGCCGTCACGAACCGTCCGTACCGCTCGTCGCTCGCCCGCCACACCAGATGGTCGGTGGTCACGTCCAGCTGGTGACCGGCCTTCGTCAGGATCCGAATGACCTGCTTGCGCCCATTGTGCTTGACCGCCACCACTCTCGTAACGCCATGCGCGTCGAGCACCTTGGCGCCCACGGCGCCGTCCTCGACTAGCCGTCCGATGGGTACCAGACCTTCCGGCGTGCTCACGAGAGAGTAATAGGGCTGGCAGGCGCTCCCCTGCTGCGGGACGCCGTCGACGCCGATGTTGAACCAGACCGGCGAGTTGAACGCCGCCTTCTGGTGGACGATGAGGTGCTTGAGCTCGTCGCTGAAGACGTTGGCCTCGGCGTCGTCGGCGAAGTAGCCGTCGCGAATGCCCCACGCGGTGATGGTGTCGACCACCCGGTCGGCCACCTGCTTGAGCGACCACTCCCGCTCAGGAGTGCCCAGCGTCCCCCGGAAGTACTTCTGCGCCAGGATGTTGGTGGCGTTCACGCTCCAGCGCTCGGGCACCTCGACACCCAGCTGCTCGAAGACGACGGTGCCGTCGCGGAAGTTGACGATACGGGCGTCGCGACGCTCCCACCGGACCTCGTCATAAGGGTGGACGCCCTCGGTGGTGAAATGGCGGCGGATGCCGATGCTTGCCCGCTGGGGTGCGATGGCCATGTCCCGTGTGCTCCTCTACTCGCTCGGCATCCGTACGTCGTGCACCGACGGGAGAGGCCCCCGACGGTCACGCATCCCGTGCCCACGCTACCGGCGAAGCGCCGCGGCGCCGGGGAGGCGAGCGGTGCCGGCCCCCGAGGGATCGGACCGTTGCAACCACAAGATGTTGTGGTCCGGCCCCACCGGGACACGAGATGATGGGTTTCATTACAGCACTGTAGTTACGCCCTTGTCAACGCCCTTTCCGTCTCGGAGCGCCTGGTCAAAGGCCGTTCGCGATTGTTTGCACGATGCGCGACGCCGCGACCGGTGCAACACGCCGGAGCGGGCGCTCGTTGGTACGCTCGCCCCGTGCGGCGGCGGTCCCCCGGTGGTTGAAGGCCCGGCCGAGCGAGGGCTCGCCGGCCAGGTGGTGCTGGTCACCGGGTCCTCCTCGGGCATCGGCGCGGCGACGGCCGAGCTGCTCGCCGCCGGCGGCGCCATCGTCGTCGTGAGCTCGGCCCGATCGATCGACGCCGGCCAAGCGGTCGCCGAACGGCTCGGCGGCGGCGCGTCCTACGTCCGGGCCGACGTGGCCGACGCCGGCGATGCCGCACGCCTCGTCGACACCGTCGCCGACCGCTACGGCCGGATCGATGCACTCGTCAACAACGCCGGGGTGACCGAACGCATCCCCCACGCCGACCTGGCGGGGGCCTCGCCGGACGTCTGGCGACGCATCTTCGACGTGAACGTCGTCGGCACCTGGCAGGTCACCGTGGCGGCGGTCCCCCACCTGCAGGCCTCGGGCCACGGCCAGGTGATGAACGTCTCGTCCATGGCGGGCGTCCGGCCGACCGGCAGCTCGATCCCCTATGCCTGTTCCAAGGCGGCGCTCAACCACATGACGTTGCTCCTCGCCAACGTGCTGGGGCCCGGCGTCCGGGTGAACGCCGTGGCGCCGGGGCTGGTCGACACGCCGTGGACGGCGGAGTGGCACGACGTGCGCGACGCCGTCCGGGCCCGGGCCCCGCTGGGGCGCAGCGCCATGCCCGAGGACGTGGCCCGCGCCATCCTCGGTCTCATGCTCGCCGACTACGTGACCGGTGAGGTGCTGGTGGTCGACGGCGGCCTGCAGCTCCGCTGAGTCGGTCGAGCCGCCCGCCGGCCCCGAGCACGACGACGCGGCGTTGGTAGCCTCCAGCCCGGTGGGCTGCATCGTGGCGATCGACGCCGGCACGACCGGCGTCCGGGCGCTGGCAGTGGACGAGTCGGGGCAGGTCCTCGACCTCGCCTCCCGCGAGCTGACCCAGCACTTCCCCCGTCCGGGCTGGGTCGAGCACGACGCCGCCGAGATCTGGGGCCACGTCCGGGCGACGGTCGCCGAGCTGGTCGGCCGGGTGTCGGCCGCCGGCCACACCGTCGCCGCCGTCGGGCTCACCAACCAGCGGGAGACGGCTGTCGCCTGGGACCGGCGGGTGGGCACGCCCCTCCACCGGGCGATCGTGTGGCAGGACCGCCGCACGTCGGCGCGGTGCGAGGCGCTCCGGGACCAGGGCTCGCTCGACCTGGTGCGCCGGACGACCGGGCTGGTGCTCGACCCGTACTTCACCGCCACCAAGTACGAGTGGCTGCTCGGCCCCGGCCAGGTGGCCGCGGCTGCCGGCACCCGCGACCTGGCGCTCGCCACGGTCGACAGCTGGATCCTGTGGAACCTCACCGGCGGCACGAACGGCGGCGTGTTGGCCACCGACCCGACCAACGCCAGCCGGACCCTCCTCTTCGACACGGGTACCCGTACGTGGTCGGCCGAACTGTGCGACCTCTTCGGCGTACCGCTCGACGCCCTGGCCGAGGTACGGCCGTCGTGCGGCGAGCTCGGGCGGGTCGACCCCGGCGCCCTCCCGGCCGTCGCCGGCATCCCGGTGTGCGCGATGGCCGGGGACCAGCAGGCAGCCCTCTTCGGGCAGGCCTGCTTCGAGCCGGGCCTGACCAAAGTGACGTACGGCACCGGCAGCTTCGTGCTGATGAACGTCGGCCACGAGCGGCCGGACCCATCTGCAGGGTTGCTGACGTCTGTGGCGTGGGACCTCGGCGACCACGCGCCCGACGGCACCGCCGTCACGTACGCCCTCGAGGGCTCGGCCCTGACCTCGGGCGCCGCCATCCAGTGGCTGCGCGACGGGCTCGGCCTCATCGGCCAGGCGGCGGAGATCGGCCCGCTGGCGGCGTCGGTCCCCGACAGCGGCGGCGTCACCGTGGTGCCGGCGTTCACCGGGCTCGGCAGCCCGTGGTGGGACCCGCGAGCGCGTGGCACGGTCGTGGGGATCACCCGCGGCACCGGCCGGGCCCAGCTGGCCCGGGCCGTGGTGGAAGCCATGGCGTTCCAGGTGCGCGACATGGTCGACGCCATGACGTCGGCCACGGGGCAGCCTTGCCCGCAGCTGCGCGCCGACGGCGGGGCTGCCGTGATGGGCCTCTTGCTCCAGCTCCAGGCCGACGTGCTGCAGACCGCCGTGGTGCGCCCCCGCTGCACCGAGTCGACGGCCTTGGGCGCAGCCACCCTCGCCGGCCTCGGCGCGGGGATGTGGGGTTCGACGGCGGAGCTCGCGACCCTGTGGAAGCCCGACGTGGCGCGCCAACCCCAGCTCCCGCCCGAGCTGGCCGACCTCGCCTACACCGGATGGCAGCGGGCGGTGGCGCGGGCGCGCGCCTGGGCCGTCGACCGGGAGGAGTGAGAGCGCAGCGACGACGCAGCAGACCGGGCAACCGGCGAGGCCCGGACAACGCGGGCTCCCGGGCGGGTCAGTCGCCGGCGCCGGCGTCGGCGTCGGCGTCGGCGGGGTCGACGCGGATCACCTGCTGCACCTCGACGCCGTCCACCTCGTGGATCTCGTGGCGCAGGAGCTCGACGAGGTGGTCCCCACCCAGCTCGACGACGAACACGTCGACGGCCCAGCCCTCCGAGCGCTCGACGATGTCGATCGCCACGATGTCACCCCCCACGGCACCGATGCGGCTGGCCACCTGGCCGAGCGCACCCGGACGGTCCATGAGGTGGACACGCACGACGTACCGGATCACCGGTCAAGGGTACCAACGTGCCCCGGGCCGTCGGGGTGGCGGCCACTACGGTGGTGGGCGATGGCCGACGTCCCGACGGTGATCGCCCGGCCCTTCGTCGAGGACCTCCACTACGGCGAGGCCCCGCGCTGGCACGACGGACGGCTGTGGTACTCGGACTTCTACGACCGGGCGGTCTTCTCGGTCGCCGACGATGGCATCCCCCGCTGCGAGGTGGAGGTGGCCGGGCAGCCGTCAGGGCTCGGCTGGCTGCCCGACGGGCGACTGCTCGTGGTGTCGATGCGCGACCGGGCACTGTTGCGCCAGGGGGAGGGCGGTGCGCTGGTCCGCCACGGCGACCTCGCGCCGTGGGCCGCGTTCCACGCCAACGACATGGTTGTCGACGCCGTCGGCCGGGCCTACGTCGGGAGCTTCGGCTTCGACCTCGACGGCTTCTTCGAGGGGACGGCGCGACCCGCCACCACCTCGCTCGTCCGGGTCGATCCCGATGGGACCGCCCACGAGGCCGCGCCCGACCTCAGCTTCCCCAACGGCTGCATCCTCTCCCCCGACGGGCGCACGCTGGTGGTGGCCGAGACCTTCGCTCTCCGGCTCGCAGCGTTCGAAGTGGCCGACGACGGCAGCCTGTCGAACCGCCGGGTGTGGGCCTCGCTCCTCGGCTGCGCCCCCGACGGGATCTGCCTGGACGCCGAGGGCTGCATCTGGGCAGCCAACGCCCTGGCGCCCGAGTGCGTGCGGGTGACCGAGGGGGGCGAGATCGTCGGCCGGGTGGTCACCGGCCAGACCGCCTTCGCCTGCATGCTCGGCGGGCCGGAACGCCGGACCCTCTTCTGCTGCACGGCGCCCACCAGCCAGTCCACCGAGGCCAGCGCCGCCCGCAACGGCCGACTGGAGCAGGCCGATGTCGAGGTCCCCGGCGCCGGACTGCCCTGACCGTGCAGGGGATTACCACGGCCGAGCAGGGACTCACCGCCTGGCCCCCCTGACGGCCTACCCCAGCTTGGCCAAGGCTCGACGCAGGTTGCGGATGGCCTGGTTGGTGCGCTGCTCGTTCTCGATCAGGGCGAAGCGGACGTGGGCGTCGCCGCCGGGGCCAAAACCGACGCCGGGCGAGGTCGCCACCTCGGCGTCGCGGACGAGCAGCTTGGAGAACTCGAGCGACCCCATCTCCCGGTACGGCTCGGGGATGGGCGCCCACACGAACATCGTGCCCTGGGGCCGCTCGATGTCCCAGCCGACCCGGCTCAGGCCGTCGATCAGCGCGTTGCGGCGACCGGCGTAGATCGCGTTCGCTTCCTGTGGGTAGTCGGGCAGCTCGTTCATGGTGACGG
>JBOGGF010000339.1:0-3534 GCA_050743965.1 Acidimicrobiales bacterium | reverse complement strand
GCCCACCGGCGCTTCAGCCGCGGGGCGGCGGTGGGCGGCGAGGCGCCCGTGAGCCCGGCGGGGGGTGTCTACAGCGAGACGGCGGCGGCGTCCGATCCCACGCAGCCGGCGCCGGTCACGTTCCTGGCGGGGTCCAACGTGATCAGGCCGCCGGGCAACTCGATGGGAGCCTTCTCGAGCGCCGACGCGGGCGTGACGTGGAGCACGGAGAGCGGCCCGACGGGGGATCTCCCCGGCGGCTTCACCTCCGATCCCAGCGTCGCCTTCAGCCCCTCCGGCCTCGCCCGCTACTACTCCTACATCTCGGTCGATTCGAGGGGCCTCAACACCGACCTGCGACTGGCCACCTCCGTCAAGGGGGGCGCCTGGAGCGCGGTCACCGACCCCAGGGCCGTCTGTCCGGACAAGCCCCTGCTGGCCGTGGACCAGAACCCATCGAGTCCGCGCTACGGCTGGATCTACGTCGCCTACGATCAGAACCTGCCCTTCAGCCCCGGCAGCGGTCAGTGTCCCGCCTCGGCGGCCAACCAGCCCGTCTACGTCGACTACTCGGCCGACGGCGGCCGGACCTGGAAATCCAGCCCCGTCTTCGACAACGGCCGCGGAGCCAACATTGGCGCCTTCCCGGTCGTCGCCGCCGACGGCAGCCTCTATGTCGCCTGGGACGACTACGGCGACACCGACACCGGCCAGGTCGTGATCGCGAAGGCGATCTGGACCGGCGGCACCAGCATCTCCGGCTTCACGACGCCGGCCGTGATCTCCCCCACCGCGTCCGGCTTCGGGATCGTGCTTCCCAACTACGCCGCCGCCGTGCCCGGCCAGGGCTTCAGGACGGTGGGCGCGATGCCGGCGCTGGCCGCCGACCCCACCGACCCGTCCCGCCTTTACGCGGCCTGGGCGGACACCTCCGCGACCGACCCGAGGATGCACATCCACCTCTCGCGCTCCACCGACGGCGGCGCCACCTGGTCGGAGCCGGTCCGCATCGACCTCGGCAATCCCAACGACGCCTGGCAGCCGGCGCTCGCCGTGGACGGCACCGGCTCCCCCCACACCGTCACCCTGGCCTGGTACGACCGGCGCGACGACCCCGGCAACCACTACTACCGCATCTACTACACGCAGTCCACAGACGGCGGCCAGAGCTTCCTCGCCCGGCAGGTCCCGGTCAGCAGCGTCCAGTCGGACCCGACGCTGGACGCCAACGGCACCGGCGACTACATGGAGATGGTGGCCGCCGGTGGCCACGCGCACCCCGTTTGGACCGACACCCGCAACGGCAGCAACCAGATCTTCACCGCCCCGATAGACGAGGCGACCGCCGGTGTCTCGGCGCCGGCCGACTACCGGACCTACCTCGCCGAGGGCACCACCCGCGCGGGGTTCCAGGAGTACGTCACGCTCGAGAACCCGACCGCGCGGACGACCACCGCCACCATCACCCTGTTCCCGGCCGGCTCGCCGCCCCACAGCCTGCAGCCGATCACGCTCCCGCCCCACAGCCGCTTCACGGAGAACGTCAACCACGATGCCGGACCCGGGCAGGACGTCTCCGTCCTCATCGACTCCCCCAGCCCCGACGTCCTCGCGGAACGCCCCATGTACTTCAACGCCTGCCCCGACCAGCACGTCTGCGTCAACGGCGGCGACGTCGCCAAGGCCGCCCAGCCGGCCTTCCGCTGGGACTTCGCCGAGGGCACCACCCGCCCCGGCTTCATAGAGTTCCTGACCCTCCTCAACCCCACCACGAGCACGTTCGACGCCACCGTCGCCTACTCGTACGGGCCCGGGCAGAGCGGTCCCGCGTCGAAGCGATACGCCCTGATGCCGGGACGGACCACGATCACCGTCAACAGCGAGGTGGGGGGCGGCAAGGACGTCTCCATCGAGGTCTTGAGCCCGGTGCCGGTGGTCGTGGAGAGGCCGATCTACTTCAACGCCTGCGTGCCCGTCTGCATGAACGGCGGCGACGTCGCGACGGGCTCGCAACCGCAGCCGGCCTGGAACTTCGCGGAGGGCACCACCCGCCCCGGGTTCGACGAGTACCTCACCCTCCTCAACACCGGCCCCAGCGACCAGACGGTGGACGCGAGATACTTCTTCGGCCCCGGTCAGGGGAGCCCCGTGGCCAGGTCCTACCCGGTGCCCGCCGGGGCCCGGGTGACGGTTCTGGTCAATAACGAGGTCGGCCCCGGCAAGGACGTCTCGGTGCAGCTGAGCACCCCGTCCGCCTCGAGCGTGGCGCCCACCATCGTCGCCGAGCGTCCCCTGTACTTCAACGCCTGCCCCACCTCCAACGTCTGCGCCGATGGCGGCGACGTGGTCGCGGGCGCCGCCTCCGACTGGCCCGTCTGGTCCTTCTCGGAGGGGACGACGCGGCCCGGTTTCGCCGAGTTCCTGACCGTCGAGAATCCGGGCACCGCCCCGGCCATCATCGACGCCACCTACAACCTGAACCAGGGAGCCCCCATCCAGAGGCGATACACGGTGGGGGCGGGACAGCGGCTGACGATCACGGTCAACAGCGAGATCCCGGCCGGGCTCGACGACTCGGTGACGCTCCGCCCTGATCCGTCGAACCCGGGAGCCGAGTTCGTGGTCGAACGGCCCATGTACTTCGCCACCTGCGCCGTTGGCGTCTGCGCCCGCGGCGGCAGCGACGCCGTGGGCTTCCCCGTCTTCGACTCCGGCTGACGCAAGCCGCCCGGGTCAGCCGCGGAGATCCAGGTGGTGGATCGCGGAGCGCCTGAAGAGCCGGCTCCCGGAGCCCTGCAGGAGCCGGGCGGTGGCGGCGCGGGCGCCCTCCATCATCTCCTCCAGGCGCCCGGACTGCGCGATGCGGTCGGCGTCGAAGGGGGTCACCGGCGAGATGATGGTGATCCGCGCGCGGTCCCGGAGCCGCTCGAAGTCACTCAGCATCCGGTGGTGCAGGCTCAGCTGGAGGGTGCGGCCGATCACGTCGGCCCAGGTCCCGGGGGGCTCGTCCAGCTCGGCCCCCGCCATCAGCGCGATGGCGAGGATCTCCCGGGCCCCCTCCTCGTAGGCAACCGAGATGGGGGTGTTCTCGACGATGCCGCCGTCGAGGTAGTCGCGGCCGTCGATGTGCACGGAAGGGTAGACGCCGGGAATGGCGGTGGACGCCAGCAGTGCGGGCGTCAGCGCGCCGCTGCGGAAGACGACCGGGCGCCCGGCGGTGAGGTCGGTGGCGAGCACCAGGAGGGGAACTTTGAGGTCCTCGAAATCGGCGGCCCCGGTCAGGTGGATGGTGCGCTCGATGAGGCGCCGGACCGGGGTCGAGGGCAAGAGGTTGGTCTTGCGCCGGAGCCGGGACATGAGGATGCGGGTCAGCTGCGGCTTGAAGACCTCGTGGACGAGGTCCGAGAGCCAGATCTGGGCCAGCATCTGCGCCCCGGCAAGCGACGGGAAGGAGGCGATCGCCGCTCCGTTCAACGATCCCACGCTGGCCCCCACCAGGCGCCCGGGGGGCTCGATCCCGGCCTCGAACAACGCCGTCAGGACACCCACCTGGGC
>JBOGGF010000338.1:0-7534 GCA_050743965.1 Acidimicrobiales bacterium | reverse complement strand
GTCAAGCGCCACGCTGCTCGACGCCGGCCTTCGGGCCGGCGTCGGCGCGCCGCCGCCTCAGCCGTCCGCCGCCTCAGCCGTCCGCCGCCTCAGCGGGGCCCCGCTCAGGAGCTCGTCCCGCAGGGAGCGCTTGAGCACCTTCCCGGCGGGGTTGTGGGGGAGCGGCTCGGAGCGGAGCCACAGCCGGCTGGGCACGTTGTAGGCCGCAAGCCGCTGGCGCACGTGCTCAGCCAACTCGTCGCCGGTGACCTTGGTCCCGGGGCGCAGCACGACCACGGCACCGACCTCCTCGCCGAGGATCGAGTCGGGAACGCCGATCACGGCGCAGTCGGCGACCGCCGGGTGCTCGAAGAGCGCATCCTCGACCTCCACCGAGTAGACGTTCTCGCCGCCGCGGATGATCATGTCCTTCGCCCGGTCGACGATGTAGACGAAGCCCTCCTCGTCCACCCGGGCGATGTCACCGGTGTGGATCCACCCCCGGGTGAACGTGCGCGCCGTCTCCTCCGGGCACTGCCAGTAGCCGCGAACTACGTTCGGACCCTTAATCCACAGCTCCCCGGGCGCCCCGGGCCCGAGGTGGATCGGCTCGTCGCCGTCGAACCCCTCGGGGACGATGGCGACGTCGTTCACCGGCGATGGGGGACCGACGCTGTCCGGCTTGTGCACGTAGTCCTCGCCGGAGTTCATGGTGGCCGCGGCAGACGTCTCCGTCAGCCCGTAGCCGTTGCCCGGCTGGCCCACCGGGAAGGCGCGCCGGATGCGCCGCACGAGCTCGGGCGGCGCCGGGGCGCCGCCGTACGAGATGGAGCGCACGGAGGAGAGGTCTCGCCGGGCGAGGTCGGGTGAGTCGAGGATGCGCATCACCATGGTGGGCACGCCGCCGAAGATGGTCACGTGCTCCCGCTCGATCAGCTCCAGGGCACGCTCGGGATCGAAGTGGTGCACCATCACCAGCTTGGTGCCGACGGCGGTGTTGGTGATGAGGACGGCGTGGCAGCCGGTGGCGTGGAACAGCGGGACCGTCAGCAGGTAGCAGTTCTGCGCCTGGCTGCCGTCCTCCGTGTCCGCCATGCTGGTGCCGAACCGCAACCGGCTCCTCGTATTGAAGAAGTACAGGTTCATGAGGTTGGTACAGGTGTTGCGGTGCGTGCCGACGGCCCCCTTGGGGCGTCCGGTCGTGCCCGACGTGTAGAAGATGGTGGCGTCGTCGTCGGGCCCCAGGTCCACGTCCGGGGGGACCGCCTCGGGGTCGACGTCGCCGAGCACGTCGGCGAAGGCCAGCTCCTTCGCCGCCCCATCGCCGGTGCCCGACGGCTCCGGCTCGCCCGCCGGCGGGGATCCGGCCGTGTCGTCAACCGCCGATCCATCGGTGCCGCCGCCCGGTCCGCCGCCAAGCGATCCGTCTCGGTGCTCGTCGGTGACCACCATCGCCCGCAGCCCGCGCAGTCGGCCCAGGCGGGGCTGGATCCGGTCGGCCCGCTCCCGGTCGGCGAAGACGACCACCGATCCGGAGTCCTCGATCCCGTAGGCCAGCTCGTCGGTAGTCCACCACGCGTTGAGGGGCACGACGACGGCCCCGGCGACGGCGGCGGCCCAGAACGCCGTCACCCACTCGGGCAGGTTGCGCATGGCGATCGCCACCCGGTCGCCCTTCTGCACCCCGAAGCGGTCGACGAGCCGGTGAGCCAGGGTGGCGGCGAGGCGGTAGTGGCGGGCGAAGCTCACCCGCTCGTTCTCGTAGACGAGGAAGTCGGCCTCGCCGTGACCCCGGGACAGTTCGAGCACTGTCCGCAAGGTGGCTGGCGCCTGCTTCCAGACGCGCGTCGGGATGTCGCGGACGACCACCTCCTCCATCTCGAACGTCTGGCCGGGGGCGGTCAGGGCCGCAGTGGCGTCGGAGAGGGTGAGCGTCTCGCTCACGTCGGCGAGGCGGGGGAGGGATCGGGCGACGGCGACCGGCTGGCCGCCGTGGCGCCGTCGGCCGAACCCTCGGGAGCCCGGAAGATCGCCCGCCGGTAGTAGGCGAGCTCGGCCAGGCTTTCCTTGATGTCCCCCATCGCCCGGTGGGCGCCGCGCTTGCGGGGGGTCCCGGACGCAGCCTCGGGAAGCCAACGCCGGGACAGCTCCTTGAGCGTCGAGACGTCGATCGACCGGTAGTGAAGGTAGTGCTCGACCTCGGGTAGCTGGACGGCCAGGAACCGGCGGTCCATCCCGATGGAGTTTCCGGCCAGCGGCACGGTGCCAGGCTCGGGGATGTGCTGGCGGAGGAATTCGAGCGTCGCCGCACCGGCGTCGGCCAGGCTGAAGGTGGACGAGCGGATGGCGTCGAGGAGCCCGGAGTTGCCGTGCATCTCCCGCACCACGTCGTTCATCGCCGCCAGCTCCGCCTCCGTCGCCGAGACGACGAGGTCCGGCCCTTCGGCCACGATCGACAGGTCGTCGTCGGTGACGAGGGTGGCTATCTCCACGATGGTGTGGCGGGACGGGTCCAGACCGGTCATCTCGAGGTCCATCCAGGCCAGC
Source organism: Acidimicrobiales bacterium (assembly GCA_050743965.1). Taxonomy (GTDB): domain Bacteria; phylum Actinomycetota; class Acidimicrobiia; order Acidimicrobiales; family RAAP-2; genus DAHUZJ01. Next base: position 5,008 of record JBOGGF010000338.1, on the reverse strand, counting down.
ATCGGGGCGATGCTAGTGCGGCGACCGCTGGCCGAGCGTCTACCATCGCCGGATGCTCGCGGTGCCGGTCCAGCGGATCGACCCGGACCTGCCGACTCCCTCCTACGCTCGGGAGGGGGACGCCGGTGCCGACCTCTACGCTCGTCACGACGTCGATCTGGCGGCCGGCGGTGGGCGGGCCCTCATCCCCACGGGCATCGCCGTGGCCATCCCGGCCGGTCACGCCGGCTTCGTCCAGCCGAGGAGCGGCCTCGCCCTGCGCCATGGCGTGACCTGCCTCAACACGCCGGGCCTCATCGACGCCGGCTACCGGGGCGAGCTGGCAGTCATCCTGGTCAACACCGATCCGGTCGAGCCGTACAAGATCAAGCGGGGTGACCGCATCGCCCAGCTGGTGATCCAGGCGGTGGCGCATGCCACGTTCGAGGTCGTCGACGAGCTGCCCCCGGCGCAACGAGGTCCGGGCGGGTTCGGTCACAGCGGGCGATAGGCCGGCCCACGATGGAGCCGCTGACCGGCCTCGATAGCGCGTTCCTCGCGCTCGAGACGCCGACCGCTCGCATCCACGTCGGCGCCGTGCTCCTCCTCGACCCGGCGGTGGGAGCTCCGCTCGCCCCCGGGGAGCGCTTCGACGCCATCCGACGGATGATCGGAGGGCGCCTGCACCTGGTGCCGCAGTTCCGCCAGCGGGCGGTCCGCCTGCCCCTCGACCTCCTCCCACCCATGTGGGTGGACGACCCCGGCTTCTCCCTCGACGACCACGTCCGCCGAGCCAGCCTGCCGGCCCCGGGCAGACGGGCCGAGCTCGACGAGCTGGTGGGCGACGTGATGGCCCGTCCGCTCCCCACCGACCGACCCCTATGGGAGATGGTGGTCGTCGAGGGGCTGGACGGTGACCGGACGGCGCTCGTAGCGAAGCTCCATCACGCAATCCTCGACGGGGTGTCCGCCGCCACGACCATGGCCGCGTTCTTCGACCTCGCCCCGAGCACTCCGCCGGGACCGGCCGAGGCCGAGGCCGACGCCCCGAGGACCGCTGGCTGGGATCCGCCCCCGCTGCCGTCGCCGGCGGAGCTGCTCCGTCACGCCCTCGCCTCGCTTGCCCGCCAGCCCGAGGCGGTCCTCGGCGCCGTCCAGATGGGGGCCGACGCCCTGGTGGAGGTGGCCGAGCACAACCGCCGCCTTGCGGCGACGGGCGCAGTGCCACCGCCGAGCCCGTTCCATGCCCCGCGTACGCAGGTCAACGGCACCTTGTCGTCCGCCCGGAGCTTCGCCCGGGTGTCGATCGCCCTCGACGACATCACCCGCCTGCGACGGGCCGCGGGGCCGGGGACCCACGGCGGGAACGTGTACCCGCCGCCCACTTTCAACGACGTCATCCTGTGTGCTGTCGGGATGGCGACCGAGCGGTTCCTCGAGAGGCGGGGCGAGGTGCCGGAGCGACCGCTGGTGGCGCTGGTACCCGTCTCGAACCGGCTGCCCGGCCGGGTCGGGCCGGCCGTCACCCCGGTCGGGGGGCGGTACCTCGGCAACGAGGTGTCGGGCATGCTCGTCGGCCTCGGGTCGGCCGAGGCGACGCAGTTGGACCGCCTGCGTGCCGTCGCCGCCGCGGTCCGGATAGCCAAGGAGCAGGAGGAGCTGGCCTGGGGTCGGCTACTCGAGGGCGTGGCCCGAGCGACGCCGCACGCCCTGACGTCGTGGGGGGCGCGCGGTGCCACGTGGTTGCGCTTGTTCGACCGGGTGCCACCACTTTTCAACCTGGTGGTGTCCACCGTGCCAGGTCCCGACGTCCCCTTGTGGGTGGCGGGCCTCCCCGTGGCGGCGGCGTTCCCGGTCGGTCCCGTGGCCCACGGCGTGGGGCTCAACGTGACTACCCTGACCCACCACGGCACCGTCCACGCCGGCCTGCTGGCGTGTCGCCGCCGGGTGCCCGAGGTGGCGGAGCTCGCCGGCCTGCTGGCCGAGGCAGTCGACGAGCTGGGCATGGCGGCTGGGGCCCACCGCGGCGGTGCCGGGTAGCGGCGGTGAGCCCACCGGTGGGGCAGTGCTGGGCGAGGTCCCATAGCGCGGTGGTAACGTGGCGTCCCAGCACGCGGACGTGGCTCAGTTGGTAGAGCATCACCTTGCCAAGGTGAGGGTCGCGGGTTCGAGTCCCGTCGTCCGCTCCAGGTTGCGTCTGCTTTCTCCCAGTTCAGGGCGGTGACCAACCGCTGATCTGGCTTCGGAATGAGCTAGCGGCACCTTCCTGGCTCGCAATTTTCCCGCCCTGATACCACCTCGGGATCTTTCTTCGAAATAACCCTCTGACCAGCGCGTATGTGCTGGTCAAAGGCTCGCGAATAGGTGCGTAGCGTGGTAGTACCTAGATATGGCATTTCTCGTCGGGAAGAAGCAGGACGGCAAGACCTACTACTACCTGGCAGAGTCCGCCCGGGTGGGCGGCGAGCCCCGGATCGTCTCGCAGCGCTACTTGGGATCGGCAGACGAGATCGCGGCACGCCTCTCGGAGACCGGACCCGGCGAGCCGGACCGCCTGCGGCACTTCGCGTTCGGCGATGTGGCCGCGGTGTGGGGCGTGCTCGGGCGCCTCCGTGTGGCAGACGTCGTCGACGAGGTGGTCGGGCGGCGGCGCAGCGACGCGTCGGCATCGGTCGGGACCTACATCGCACTGGCCGTCTTGAACCGGGTGTGCGACCCGTGCTCCAAGCTCGGCTTTGCCGAGTGGTGGGTGACGACCGCCGCCGATCGCTGGGTGCATCTCGGTGCCCACGCGCTCGATCACCGCAGGTTCTGGGACGCGATGGACGCGATCAGTGAGGAGCAGTTGAAAGAGATCGAGCGGCGCGTCGTGGCCCGCATGATCGTCGAGTTCTCGGTCGACCTCTCCGGGATCGTGCTCGACATGACCAACTTCGCCACCTACATCGCGTCGGCGAACGACAGAGCGCCGATCGCCCAGCGGGGACACGCCAAGCAGAAGAGGACCGACCTTCGCCTCGTCGGCCTCGGGCTCGTCGTCTCCACCGACGGAGGCGTTCCCTTGGTCTCCCACGCCTATCCGGGCAACAAGCCCGACGTCACCCAGTTCCAATCGATGGTGAACGAGCTCGCCAGCCGCTTTGCCGCCCTGTGCGCAGATGGCGACGACGAGGACGCCGCTCGCCTCACCCTCGTCTACGACGCGGGCCAGAACTCACAGGACAACTACACGCTGCTCGATGCCACGCCGCTGTTGCACTTCGTCGGCTCGCTCCCTCCCTCGGACCACCCCGATCTCCTCGCTGAGCCACCCGAGCGCTACCAGGAGGTCGATGCGGAGCGCTTCCCCGGGCTGAGGGCCTTCGAGAAGAACAAGGTCGTCTTCGGAAAGGAGCGCCGCCTCGTCGTCTGCCACTCAGACGGGCTGCACGAAGCCCAGGTCCAGGGCTTCTCCCAGACCCTCGCCAAGGCGCACCGCCAGCTCTCCGAGCTCCAAGCGCGCCTCGAGCGCGCCAAGACCAAGAAGTCCAAGGAGGGGGTCGAGGCCGAGATCGCCGCCATCTTGAAGCCGAGGTGGCTGTCAAGGGTGGTGGTCACGCACCTCGTCGGGGAACAGCCGGCCGATCGGCGCCTCAGCTTCCACGTCGACGAGGCTGCCCGCCAAGCACTCGAAGACGAGATGTTCGGCAAGCGGATCCTGTTCACCGACAAGGACGCGGCGCTCGCCCCCACCGCGGTGATCGTCGCCGACTACCGCTCCCAGGAGGCCGTCGAGGGGGACTTCCGCCAGATGAAGGACCCGAAGGTCGTCTCCTTCTCCCCGATGTTCCACTGGACCGAGAGCAAGATCCGGGTCCACAGCTCCTACTGCGTGCTCGCGCTCATGGTCGCCCGCCTCATGGTGCGCGAGGCCGAGCACGCAGGGCAGCACATGAGCGTGCGCGAGCTGCTCGAGGCGCTCTCGGGCATCGAAGAGACGCTCCTGCTCTACCGAGGCGAGCGTGGTCGGCCGCGGGCGCGACGGATGCTCACTGAGATGGACGCCCGCCAAGAGCACCTCTATGAGCTGTTCGGCCTCGACTCCTACGCACCGAAGCGCTGAGTTAGGTACTACACGAAGCGACCGGCTTTAGCCGGCATGAGCAGGGAAAACGACGGATCCATCCCAGATAGCCAGGAAGGTGCCGCTAGGAATTGCCATCACCGCCCATCACGAAGAGGGCCCAGTGGATGATGCGACCCCAGCGGCGGGGGAGTGGGCACCGTGAAGGGGTCGATCCGCCAGCGGGGAAGCGCCTCGTGGGAGCTCCTGGTCTACGTCGGCACCGATCGAGTGATCGGCAAGCGGCGGTGGGCGACCCGGACCGTGCGCGGCGAGCGGGCGGATGCCGAGCGGGCGCTGGGTGCCCTGGCCGCCCAGGCGAACTTGGCGCCGGCTGTCGGTGCCCGGACGACCGTCTCCGGGCTCCTCGACCAGTGGCTCGCCCGGGGGAGCGCCAGCTGGGCCCCGACCACCGTTCGCAATGTCCGCTCGATCGTCGACAGCTACCTCGTGGGCCGGATCGGCGATGTGCCCTTGGGTGACGGCGACCGCCGCCACGGTCGACGATCTCTACACCGGCTCGGGGTCGACGGACGCGGCGACGGGGAGCCGCTCAGGATCGGCATGGTGCGCCGGGTGCACTCGGTCCTTCACGCTGCTCTGGCTCAAGCGGTGCGGCGGGGCTGGGTCTTCGACAACGTCGCCGCCCACGCCGGCCCGCCGCGGGCCGAAACGGCGGAGATGCACCCACCCACGGCGGCCGAGGTGGCAGTTCTGCTCGACTTGGTCGGCAGGACCGACCGGGTGTTCGCCCTCTTCCTCACCCTGAGCGGCGACCACGGGTGACCGGGACGGTCAACTGCTGGCGCTGCGGCAGAGCCATGTCGACCTTGCGGGAGAGAGTGTTGCGTTCCAGCGGTCGCTCGTCGAGGGTCCAGACTGTCCGGTCGTCGTGCCGACGAAGACCCGGCGGGCGCACCGTGTCGC
>JBOGGF010000337.1:0-2365 GCA_050743965.1 Acidimicrobiales bacterium | reverse complement strand
TGCCCAGGCTGAGCGGGGTCACGTCGAGGAGGAGGACATCCTTCACCTCGCCCTTCAGGACGCCTGCCTGCACGGCTGCGCCGACAGCGACGACCTCGTTGGGGTTGACCCCCTTGTGAGGCTCCTTGCCCGTGAGGCTCTGGACGAGCTCCTGCACCGCGGGGATGCGCGTCGAGCCGCCGACCAGCACGACGTGGTCGATGTCGGAGGTCTTCAAGTTCGCGTCCTTGATGGCGGACTCGAACGGGCCCCGGCACTGCTCGACCAGCTCTGCGGTGAGCTCGTTGAACTTCGCCCGGGTGAGCTGGACGTCGAGGTGCTTCGGGCCCTCAGACGTCGCGGTGATGAAGGGGAGGTTGATCTGGGTCTGCTGGACGCTCGAGAGCTCGATCTTCGCCTTCTCGGCAGACTCCTTGAGGCGTTGGAGAGCCATCTTGTCGTTCGACAGGTCGACTCCCTCGGTGTCCTTGAAGGTCTTCACGAGCCAGTCGATGACCTTCTGGTCCCAGTCATCTCCGCCGAGGTGCGTGTTGCCCGAGGTCGACTTCACCTCGAAGACGCCCTCGCCGATCTCGAGGATCGAGTCGTCGAAGGTCCCGCCGCCGAGGTCGAAGACGAGGACGGTCTGGTCCTTCTCCTCCTTGTCGAGCCCGTAGGCCAGGGCGGCCGAGGTCGGCTCGTTGATGATGCGGAGGACCTCCAGGCCGGCGATCTGGCCGGCCTCCTTGGTGGCGGTCCGCTGGGCGTCGTCGAAGTACGCCGGGACGGTGATGACCGCCTGGGTCACGGTGTTGCCCAGGTATGCCTCGGCGTCCCGCTTCAGCTTGCCCAGGATCCGGGCAGAGATCTCCTGGGCCGTGTACTTCTTGCCGTCGATGTCGACGGACCAGCCGGTGCCCATGTGGCGCTTGACCGAGCGGATCGTCCGGTCGGGGTTGGTGATGGCCTGTCGCTTGGCCACCTCGCCCACCAGCACCTCGCCCGTCTTGGAGAACCCGACCACCGACGGGGTGGTCCTGCCGCCCTCGGCGTTGGGGATCACCGCGGGCTCACCCGCTTCCAGCACGGCCACCACCGAATTGGTGGTGCCCAGGTCGATTCCTACCGCCTTGGCCATGTCGTTACCTGCCTCTCTTGCATCCTGGTCCCGCCGTGGGTCCGGCGGCGTCGCTTGGCGATGTCCTGGAGGAGATTATAGCAAAGCTGAGTCCAATGGCTACAAGTTTGTTGAGCCTAATTGTCCTCATCGTGGGCCACCTGCGCCAGAGGAGGCGGTTGGCTACGCTGGCCCGGTGGAGCTCGTGCTGCTGCGCCACGGGCAGTCGGCGTGGAACGCCGAGAACCTCTTCACCGGGTGGGTGGACGTCGACCTCACCGCCGCCGGCGAGGAGGAGGCGATCCAGGCCGGCCGGTTGCTCGGGACCGACCTCGACCTGCGCTCGGTGCACACGTCGGTGCTCACCCGCGCCATCCGCACGGCGCACCTCGCGCTCGACGCCGCCGGGCGGTCGTGGGTGCCGGTGCGCCGGTCGTGGCGGCTCAACGAGCGCCACTACGGCGACCTCCAGGGGAGGGACAAGAAGGAGACGGCCGAGGAGCACGGCCTCGAGCAGGTGCGCGTGTGGCGGCGCAGCTACGACACACCCCCGCCCCCGCTCCGGCCCGGAGGCCCGGGCGACGCTTCCGGCGATCCCCGCTACCGCGACGTCCCGGCCGCCGCCCTGCCGTCGACGGAGTGCCTGGCCGACGTGGTCGTCCGCGCCGTGCCTTACTGGGAGGACGCCATCGTCCCCGACCTGCTGTCGGTCGGGGCCCGAGGCGGGGCGGTGCTCGTGGTGGCCCACGGCAACAGCATCCGCGCCCTGCGCAAGCACATCGAGGGCATCACCGACGACGCCATAGTGGAGCTGGAGATCCCCACCGGGATCCCCTACCGCTACCGCCTGGGCGAGGACCTGTCGATCACGGCGGCGGGCTACCTCGGCGACGAGCCGGCCGCCCGCGCCGCCGCCGAGGCGGTCGCCCGGCAGGCCGGCTGACCCGGTCCCGGGGCCCGGCTAGAGCGCGTCGCTCCCGCGCTCGCCGGTGCGGACCCGGACCACCGTTTCGATCGGGACGACCCAGACCTTGCCGTCGCCGATCTTGCCCGTGGCGGCGGCACCGACGATCGCGTCGACTACCTCGTCGGCCTGCGGATCGTCGACCGCCACCTCGATGCGGATCTTCGGCACGAAGTCCACCTCGTACTCGGCGCCCCGGTAGACCTCGGGGTGGCCGCGCTGGCGGCCGAACCCGTGGGCCTCGGTCAGGGTCATCCCCTGGACACCGAAGTCCTTCAAGGCCTCCTTCACGTCGTCGAGCTTGA
>JBOGGF010000336.1:0-2599 GCA_050743965.1 Acidimicrobiales bacterium | reverse complement strand
CCGCTCGTCGGGGCCTTCCTCGAGCACCTCGAAGCCGGCCGTCACAACAGTCCTCGGACCCGCAACCACCGACTGGCTGCGGTCCGTTCGCTGTTCTCATATGCCGCGCTGCGCCACCCTGAACACGCCGCCACCATCCAGCGGGTGCTCGCCATCCCACCCAAACGCCACCAGTCCAACCTGGTCACCTATCTCAGCGGCGACGAGGTGGAAGCGCTCCTCGGTGTCTGCGATCAGGGGACCTGGACGGGGCGGCGCGACCACGCCCTACTCGTGCTCGCCGTCCAGACCGGCCTACGCATCTCCGAGCTGTCGGCGCTCACGACGGCCGACGTCACGTTCGGTGCCGGGGCCCACGTCCACACGATCGGCAAGGGCCGCAAGGAGCGGCGGACGCCGCTCGTCGCCCATACCATCAGCGTGCTGCGGTCGTGGCTCTCCGAGCGCGGTGGTGCTGGCACCGAGCCGCTGTTCCCGACGAAGACCGGCAACCACCTCAGCCGAGACGCCATCGAGCATCGCCTCGCCCACTACGTGGCGCTCGCTGCCGGCGCGTGTCCGTCGATCGGAACCAAGCACGTCACGGCCCACACTCTTCGCCACACCTGCGCAATGCGACTGCTGTTCCAAGGCGTCGATGTCGCCGTCATCGCCCTGTGGCTCGGACACTCCCAGGTGTCGACCACCGATGTGTATCTCCACGCGGACATGCGGCAGAAGGAGCGGGCCATCGACCGCGTCACCCCGCCGGCGACGAAACCCGGTCGCTACTGCGCGCCCGATCCCATCCTCGCCTTCCTCGACGCGCTGTGATTATGCCGACCTGGCGAGCCCACCCGCCCCCACCACGCTGGGCGTTCTCGGCGACATCGGCATAACGCGAACATCGGCATAATCGACATAGACCCGGCGAGGGACCCCACGGGCAGAGAGAGCGGAACGTAATGCGGCTTCGAGGCGGACGACGTCTTCGGACAGCCCGAAGCGATAGCCGACCAGTGCCCGGGAATGGTCGTCGATGAAGGCGAACAGGTAGGTCTTGCGTCCGGCGATCACCGGGCCGTGCAAGGCGTCTCCGGTCCACAGGTCGCCAGGTGCTTGTGCCTCGAAACGACCGAAGGCTTGTGGGGGTGACCCATCCGGGCGGGTGTTCAGGCCCAGGCGGGCGAAGTGGCGCTGGAGCGTGCGCGCCGACGGCCCCGATCCTTCGGCGGTGCGGACGATCTCGGCCACCTGGGCGGCGGTGCGTCGTGGCACTTCCCGTTTCAGCGCCTCGGCCAGGTCCAACAGGTACCGGTCGGTGACGGGCACGCCGGTGCGGGGCGCCGGGGAGAGTGCTTCGAAGCCCCCGCGTCGATAGGCCCGGATCCAACGGTCGATGGTCTTTCTCGAGATCCGGATCCGCCGGCCATGTGGTCCGGCGTGGTCACGGCCGGCCAGGTCGCGCACGAGCCGGCCCCGTTGACGCGTGGTGAGCGAGTCGTCTGCCGCCTCGCGGATGAGGGAATAGCGGAACAGCGCAACCTCGCGTTGCTCGTTGTTCACGGGTCGATGCCTCCTTGTTGGTGGATGAAGGAGGACCCTTGTCGCTCACATGGGCTGTGGGAAGGGTGAGCTCGTGTTGGAAAGCAGCCGGCCGCCGGTCACCACCGAGATGAGCGACCACGGTGGGCGGGGCCCGAAGCGGCGGACCGCCACGGCACCGAGCACACCGGCTGCTTCGACCGCATCATCAAAGGTCGATGCACTGGGGGCAACCGGCCCGTGTCCGGGGGAAAGTGCGTGGGCCCAGCGGGTGAAGTGCTCCCGGAGGAACTGTGCCATCTGGGCGAAGCGCCGGAGCCAGCCACGCACCGTTGAGGCCGGTCGGCCGAGGGCTTCGGCGATCCGCCGGTGGCCTGCCCCGTTGGCCTTGGCGACGAGCCCGGCACCGATCACGGCAACGGCGTCGCGTCGGCGAGCCAGCGTGTCCTCAGGAACGAGCACGTGGGTCGAGCCACAGCCCCGACAGATCGACCGGCGGAACCGGCGCCGCTCGCTGCGATTCGTGTGGCGAACCTCCCGTGCTCGGGCATGCCCCCACGGCTGCAGGCCTTTTCCGCAGGCAGGGCAGCCGATCCGGCCGCTGGTCAGGTCCGCGTCGACAAGGTCCTCGTCAGTCCCTACGATGAGCACAGCGGAGCTCCGGCTTCGTCAGGAAGGGCCCTCCCGCGTACTACGCAAACGTTCGGCGGGGGGGTCCTTGCGCGTTCAGTTCGTGCTCACGCTGCCGTCCGCAGACCGCGGTCCGCAAACCCGAACCCTCCCGCAGCCATCCCCACCGCACTTGGCGCCGCCAGTACGTCCACCGACACATGCCCGCGTTCGGTGGCGAAAGCCGGACTACCCGTGCTCAACCAGAGCGGCGCTCAACAACCGGCACCGATCCCGGCAGCACGTCGGCGAGGCGGGCCGGCATGGTGTGCGCAGCGAGGCGGACCATGGCTATTAGGGGTGCCGAGCCTGTGTGGATTTGGCGAAGGCCATGGAAGCCGTCTGGGATCTTGGAACGGGCGGTGAAGGACCCTCCGGCGTAGGGGACGTGGAACGGTCAGAAGGG
>JBOGGF010000335.1:0-11815 GCA_050743965.1 Acidimicrobiales bacterium | reverse complement strand
GGCCCGGCCGGCCCGGCCGGCCCGGCCCGATGGGTCCATCCCGAGACGGCCAGGCTCTACTGGTCCTTGAGCCGCCGCCGGCAGCCGGGGGCGCCACCAGTGTCGGCCGACCGAGCGCCGGGGATCGCTGCCGCCCGCGCCTGAAGGTGTGGTGTGGCCGGTTGGTAGTGTTTCCGAGCCATGCCGAGAAGCTCCACCGGGAAATGGGTCACGCGCGCCGCCGCGACCGGCGGGGGGAGGACCTACCGCGGCCAGAGGCCGGTCAACTGGTACGCCGCCTTGGTCATCGTCGTGGTCCTCGGGGTCCTGTCGATCGTCTACGCCCGTTACCAGTACCAGAACCCGAGCGCTGCCGCGTCCTCGACCGTGCAGCCGACGACCAAGACCACCTGGTACGCCGGCTTCGACTTCTACGTCTGCGGCAAGCAGCTGGCCCCCGTGGCCTCGAACGCCAAGGCCAGCTCGGCATCGCAGTCCTTCTACACGGCCGGTAAGGGCGTGATCACGATCGCGCCCAAGACGGCCTCGGAGGCCGGCCACAACGCCGTGCTCGGCAAGTTCGTCGGCGGTTACCACGGCATGGCACTCACCTCGAGCGAGGTCAAGGTCCCCTCGAGCAAGTCGGCCGCCACCTACCACGACGGGCAGGCCTGCCCGGCCGGCACCCCCGACGCCGGCAAGAAGGGGTCGGTCCAGGTCGCCTACTGGCCGAACGCCTTCAACACCAAGGGCAAGGCCGTCACCGTCACCGGCAACCCGGCGACACTGCGCTTCAGCGCCAACCAGCTGATCACCATCGGCTTCGTCCCGAAGGGCGCCACGCTGCCCAAGCCCGACGGCACCGTGGTCACCGCCCTGGTGCAGGTGAGCACCTCCCTCGGGGGTTCGGCGAGCACCACCACGACGACGGCGCCGGGCACCACCTCGACGACGGCTCCCGGCAGCACGACGACCACGGCGCCGGGTTCCACCTCCACCACGGCGCCGGTCACGACGACGACCATCCCGAAGAAGTAGCCGTGCTGGCCGTCGTGCTGGTCGGCGGGGAGGGCACCCGCCTCCGGCCGCTCACCCTGTCGACCCCCAAGCAGATGCTCCCCGTCGTCGAGCAGCCGATGATCGAGCGGGTCCTGGGCCACCTCGCCCACCACGGCGTCGACGAAGCGGTGCTGTCGCTCGGGTACCTCCCCGAAGCCTTCCTGCGGGCCTACCCCGACGGCGTGGCCGCCGGAGTCCGGCTGTCGTACGCCGTCGAGCCCGAGCCGCTCGACACGGCCGGAGCGGTCAGGTTCGCCGCTCGCCACGCCGGGGTCGACGACACCTTCGTGGTGGTCAACGGCGACGTCCTGACCGACTTGGACGTCGGCGCCCTGCTCGACTTCCACCGGCGGCGCGACGCCGAGGGGACCATCGCCCTCCACCCCGTCGACGACCCGTCGTCCTTCGGGGTCGTGCCGACCGACGCCGGAGGGCGGGTGACGGCGTTCGTGGAGAAGCCGCCGCCGGGCGAGGCCCCCACCCACCTCATCAACGCCGGCACCTACGTCCTCGAGGCTTCGGCGCTCGACCGCATCCCCGGGGGCCGACAGGTGTCGATCGAGCGTGAGACGTTCCCCGCCATGGTGGCCGACGGGCGGCTGTTCGCCCGGCAGGACGATGCCTACTGGCTCGACACCGGCACGCCGGCCGCCTACCTCCAGGCGCACCGCGACCTGCTGGAGGGCCGCCGGCCTGGGCCGCCAGCGCCCGGCGCCCGCCAGGTGGAGGAGGGGTACTGGGTCCTCGGCCGCCCGTCGGTCGCCGGCAAGGTCGCGGGGGCCAGCCTCGTCGCCGACGGCGCGTCGGTGGCCACCGGCGCCCAGGTCGAGCGGTCGGCGCTCGGGCCAGGCGCGGTGGTCGAGGCGGGGGCAACCGTGGTGGAATCCGTGCTGCTGGCCGGTGCCCGGGTGGGTGCCGGGGCGACGGTGGCCGGCTCGGTGCTCGGCCGGGCCGCGGTCGTCGGTCACGGCGGTGAGGTCCGGCCGGTCTCGGTCCTCGGGGACGGTGCCGCGGTGCCGCCCGGTACCGTCGTCGACGGCGAGCGGGTCACCGCCTGAGCGGCGGACGGGTCCGGGCCACCGCCGGAACGGCGAGCGGGCAATGCGGAGCGGCGCCGCAGCGGCCAGACGGCCGCCGGCGGGACGAGAGAGACGAGAGGGAGGAGCCGGGGCGTCCATGCGGGCGATGGTCACTGGTGGTGCGGGGTTCATCGGGTCGACGCTCGTCGACCGTCTGCTGGCGGAGGGCCACGATGTCGACGTCGTCGACGACCTGTCGTCGGGCACCCTTGCCAACCTGGCGGAGGCCCGGGCGGTGGCCGACGGGCGGCTCACCATCCACCAGCTCGACATCCGGCTGCCCGACATGGTCGATCTGGTGGTGCACCGCCAGCCGGCGGTGATCTTCCACCTGGCAGCCCAGATCGACGTGCGGGTCTCGGTCGAGCGGCCCGACTTCGACGCCGACGTCAACGTCCTCGGCAGCCTCCGGGTGCTCGAGGGCGCCCGTACCGCCGGTGCCGACCGGGTGGTGTTCGCCGCCAGCGGGGGCACCCTCTATGGGGAGACGTCCGCCGCCGACCTGCCCGTGCGCGAGTCCCACCCGCACCGCCCCCTGTCGCCCTACGGTGTGTCGAAGAAGGCGGTGATCGACTACCTGGTCGCCTACCGCCAGCTCCACGCCGTCGAGTTCTGCGCGCTGGCGTTGGCCAACGTCTACGGTCCGCGCCAGGATCCCCACGGCGAGGCCGGGGTGGTGGCGATCTTCGCCCAGCGGCTCATGGCGGGTCGGCCCGTGACCATCTACGGCGACGGGGAGCAGACGCGCGACTACGTCTACGTCGACGACGTGGTCGACGCCTTCGTGCGCGCCGCCGGGCGGGGTGGGGGTCTCGTGTGCAACGTCGGCACCGGTCAGGAGACCTCTGTCAACGACCTCTACCGCACCATGGCGGCGGCGGCGGGAGTGGACGCGCCGGCCGGGCACGCACCGCCCCGCCCGGGTGAGCTCCAGCGCAACGCCCTCGACGCCACCCGGGCCGGGATCCACCTCGGTTGGCAGCCGTGGACCCCGCTGGGCGACGGCACCCGGGCCGTGCTCGAACACGTCCGGGCGACCGCACCGCGCCCCGGCTGAGCGCCGGCCGTCTCCCTGCCGTGCCGCACGGCGCGGGCTCAGCGGAACAGGTCCTCGCCCGGCGGCCGCACGATCTCGTCGGCCACCGAGCCGGCGCGCAGCCACGCCGCTGGCACCCCCCGGACGATCGCCACCGGCACCCCGCGGTCCTTCCCCATGACCAGCTCGGCCGCCGCCGCGATCTCGTCGGCGACGCACAGCTCGGTCGCCACCAGCTCCCGGCCACCGGCGTCAGCGGTGCCTCGGAGGTCGACCACGGCGGCGACGCCGGCGCAGCCGATGGCGACGTCGGTCACCCCACGCCGCCACGTCCGGCCGAACGTGTCCGAGACGACCACGCCCACCTCCACCCCGCAGCGCCGGTGCAGCTCGCCCCGGACCCGGCGGGCCGAGCGGTCCGGGTCCACCGGCAGGAGCGCCGCCGTCCCCTCGGCCACGTTGGACAGGTCCACCCCGGCGTTGGCGCACACGAAGCCGTGGGCCGTCTCGGTGATGAGGAGGTCGCCCCGGCGGCGCAGCACCCGCACCGCCTCCTGCTCGACCAGGCGGACCTTGGCGCCGGGGTCGCTGGCGTCGAGTGACACCAGGCGGTCCTCCGCCTTGGACACGATCTTCTGGGTCACGACGATCACGTCACCGTCGCGCACGTCCCGGGCCACGGCCTCGGCCACGAGGGCGCCCACCTCGTCGCCCGGACGGACCTCCCCTATGCCGGTGACCGGGAGGACAGTCAGGGCGGCGGGCTCATCCACCGGCACCGAGCACCACCCGCGCCAGGGCAGCGGCCCGGTCCGCCGATGCCATCACCGTCGGCGCCACGATCGCCCGAACGCCCTCGTCCTCCACCTTGGGGGCGAGGTCGGCGTCGGCCTCGTCTATCACCAGGGTGCCGGCGATCCCGGCGTAGAAGCGGGCGACACCGACGACCGACGGCTCGTGGCCCAGCTCCGCCAGGAGTCGGTCGGCCGGTCCCTTGAGCGCCGCCCCGGCCACGATCGGGGACACGGCGACCACGTCGTCACGCCGGGAGGCCATGGCGGTGCGGACACCGGGGACGGCCAGCAGCGGCCCGATCGACACGATCGGGTTCGAAGGGCAGACGACGACCCGCTCGTCGCCGGCCACGGCCTCGAGGACGCCGGGCGCCGGGCGCGCCCGGTCGGCACCGTCGAAGCGCACGGCCGCCACCCGCACGGCGTGGCGCAGCCGCACGAAGTACTGCTGGAAGGCGATCTCGGTGCCCGCCGGCTGGCCACCGGCCGGCTCGGCCAGGGTCAGGTGGGTCCGTACCGGGTCGTCGGACATCGGCAGCAGCCGGACCGCCACGCCCCGCGCCCGGGCCAGCTCATCGGTGACCTGGCTGAGGGGGGCGCCCTCGTGCAGCCGCTGGGTGCGGTACAGGTGGGTGGCGAGGTCCCGGTCGCCGAGCCGGAACCAGTCCTCGCCCCCGAGGGCCGCGAGCTCGCCCAGCACCGTCCACGTCTCGCCGGCCATGCCCCAGCCGGTCTCCCTGTTGTCCAGGCCGGCCAGGGTGTAGGTGACCGTGTCGATGTCCGGGCTGACGTGCAGGCCGTGGAGGACCATGTCGTCGCCCGTGTTGACCACCGCCGTGACCGACGACGGGTCCACCACCTGGACGATCCCGGCCAGCAGCCGCGCCGCCCCCACGCCTCCTGCCAGGGCCACCACCACGGCGCCAGCCTACGTCGGCCCGGGCAGTACGCTCGCCTGGCGATGCGGGCACTGGAGGCGGTGGTCACCTGGCCGGTGGGCGCGGCCGTCGCCGGGGTCGTCACCGCGGCGTCGCCCGGCGGCGGGACCGCTGCGGCGGCGATCGGCCAGGGGTGCGGGGTCGCCGGCACCGTGGGCGACACCGGCCGGGCCTTCCCGTGGGCGTCGGTGACCAAGCTGTGCACCGCCCTGGCCGTGCTGGTGGCGGTGGAGGAGGGCACGGTGCGCCTCGACGATGCCGCCGGGCCGTCCGGGTCGACCGTCGCCCACCTTCTGGCCCACGCCTCGGGCCTCACATCCGACGGGGGCCGGGTGCTCGCCCGGCCCGGCCGTCGCCGTATCTACTCGAATGCCGGGTTCGTCCTCCTCGGCGAGCTGGTGGCGGCCCGGTCGGGGATGGCCTTCGACGCCTACCTGCGCGAGGCGGTGCTCGAACCGGTGGGCATGGGCGGTGCCCGGCTCCGGGCCGGCGCCTCGCCCGCCGCCGGGATGGTGGGCACCCTGGCGGACCTGCTGGCGCTCGGGGCCGAGCTGCTCCGACCCACGGTGGTGGCGCCCGAGACCCTGGTCCGGGCCCGATCGGTGGCGTTCCCCGGCCTGCCCGGCGTGCTCCCGGGCTTCGGTGCCCAGGACCCGTGCGACTGGGGCCTCGGCTTCGAGGTCCGCGACGACAAGCTCCCGCACTGGACCGGGCGGCGCAACAGCCCGGCCACCTTCGGCCACTTCGGGCAGTCGGGGTCGTTCCTCTGGGTCGACCCGGGCGCCGGCGCGGCCTGCTGCTCCCTGGCCGACCGGGCGTTCGGGCCGTGGGCGGCCACGGCGTGGCCGGCGATGTCGGACGCCGTGCTCGACGAGCTGGGCACCGCCGCCGTGTCGTCGGTCCCGTTCTGGCAGCTCCCCTCGGGCCCCCCTGGGCACGGCAGCTAGCGTGACGGGAGGGCGGAAGGTCCGCGTGGCGGTCGACGCCACGCCGCTGCTCGGCCGGCCGACCGGCGTCGGGGCGTTCTGTGCCGGTGCCCTCGGTGGCCTGGCCGGCCGACCGGGCGTGGCCGCCGCCGCCTTCGCCGTCAGCTGGCGCCGCCGCCGGGGGATCGCCGGCCGGGTGCCCGCCGGGGTGACGGTGGTGGACCGCCCCATGCCCGCCCGCCCGCTCCACTGGGCGTGGGGGCGGAGCGAGCTGCCGCCCCTCGAGTGGCTGGTGGGGCCGGTCGACGTCGTGCACGGGACCAACTTCGTCGTGCCCCCGACCCGGCGGGCCGCCCGGGTGGTGACCGTCCACGACCTCACCACCGTCCGCTTCCCCGAGCTGTGCGACGCCCCGACGCTGGCCTTCCCCGCCCTCATCCGGCGGGCCCTTGCCCGCGGCGCCTGGGTCCACACGCCGTCGGCCCATGTCGCCGCCGAGGTGGTCGACGCCTTCGGCGCCGCGCCCGAACGGGTGCGGGCGGTGCACTCGGGCGTGCCGCCGCTGCCGGCGCCCGACCCCCGCATCGTCGGTCGGGTGCTCCCGGCGGGGACGGCGCGCTTCGTCCTGGCCGTGGGGACGGCCGAGCCACGCAAGGACCTCCCAGGGCTGGTCCGGGCGTTCGACCAGGTGGCCGCCGACCGGCCCGACCTCGCGCTCGTGCTGGCCGGTCCCGAGGGATGGGGGAGCGGCGATCTCGCCCGGGCGATCGGCGGCGCCGCGGCCCGCGATCGGGTCGTGACGACCGGATGGGTGGACGGCGCCGGGCTGGCCGGTCTGCTGGTCGGCGCGGCGGTCCTGGCCTACCCGTCGCGCTACGAGGGTTTCGGCTTCCCCCCGCTCCAGGCGATGGCCGCCGGCACGCCGGTGGTGGCCACCCGGGCCGGCGCCCTCCCCGAGGTCCTCGGCGACGCCGCCCTCCTCGTTGCGGTTGGTGATGTCGGGGCCCTGGCTGGGGCGCTGGCGACGGTCCTCGACGATGCCTGGACCGAGGCCGGGCTGGCCGAGCGGGGGGCCGCCCGGGCCGCCGCCTACTCGTGGGACCGCTGCGCCGAGGGACTGGAGCGGTGCTACCGGGACGCCCTGGCCGAGCGGGGAAGCCGGTGACGACCACGGTGCTGCTCGCTGTCGAGCAGCTGCGGCGCCGGGTGCCCGGCGGTATCGGTCGGTACGCCACCGGGCTGCTCGACGGCCTGGCGGCCGAGGCGGCCGGAGCCGGCGCCGGGGCCGCCGAGGGCGCCGACCCGCCGGCGGTCACGCTCTACGCCTCCCGCCCGCCGGGGCCGGGCGCTGACCCGCTCGCCCGGTTCGGCCTGCCGGTCGTGACGTCGCCCCTCCCGGGGCCGG
Organism: Acidimicrobiales bacterium; assembly: GCA_050743965.1. Taxonomy (GTDB): domain Bacteria; phylum Actinomycetota; class Acidimicrobiia; order Acidimicrobiales; family RAAP-2; genus DAHUZJ01. The sequence goes on along the minus strand of JBOGGF010000335.1, from coordinate 4,599 downwards.
TCCTCACCCGGGCCTGGGGCCGCGGGCTGGCGGTGGCCCCCCGGGGGTCCGGCGTGGTCCACGCCGTCTCGCTGGCTGCCCCGCCGGTCCGGCGCCGGGGCGGCGCCGCCGGTCGCCGCCCCGCCCTCGTGGTCACCGTCCACGACCTGGCGTGGCGAGTGCACCCCGAGGCCACCACGGACCGCGGCCGCCGGTGGCACGAGGCGGCCCTCGCCCGAGCGCGGGCCCGGGCCGACGCCCTCGTGGTCCCGTCGGCGCCGGTCGCCGCCCAGCTCAGCGACGCGGGGTTCCCGGGCGACGCGGTGCACCGGCTGCCGTGGGGAGCCGACCACCTCCCGGCCCCCGACGCGGCCGGCGCGGCGGCCCTCCTGCGGCGCCTGGGAGTCGCCGGTGGCTACCTCCTGACCGCCGGCACGCTCGAGCCGCGCAAGAACCTGGCCCGGCTGGTCGCCGCCTACGCCGCCGCCCGGGGCTCGTTGCCCGAGCCATGGCCGCTGGTGGTGGTCGGACCCTCGGGCTGGGGGGCGAGCGGCCTCGCCGACGCCGGCGTCCCCGACGGAGTGGCAGCTGCCGGCCCCGTGGCCGACGGGGTGCTCGCAGCCCTGTACGCCGGTGCCCGGGCGTTCGCCTACGTGCCCCTCACCGAGGGGTTCGGGTTCCCCCCCGTCGAGGCCATGGTCGCCGGGGTCCCGGTGGTGGCCAGCACCTCGGTGCCGAGCGTGGACCCCGCCGGAACGGAGGTGGTCCGCGCCACGCGCGCCACCCTCTCCACCTGGCCGGTGCCGGCCGGTTCGTCGGCACCGGCGCTCCGGGTCGACCCCTTCTCGGTCGAGGAGATCGCCGGGGCTCTCGTCACGGCGGCGGCCGACGAGGGCGCCCGGGCGGCACTCGTGCGGCGCGGTGCCGACTGGGTGGCGCCCATGACCTGGCGCCGGTCGGCCCGCGCCCACGCCGCCCTGTGGGAGCACCTCGGATGACCGCCGACCGCCTGCGGGTCTCCCTCGACGTCAGCGCGGTGCCGGCGTTGCCGGCCGGCGCCGGCCGGTACACGATCGAGCTGGCCGCCGCTCTCGCCCGCCGCGACGACGTCGACCTCGTGGCGGTGAGCCGCCGCGGCGACGGGGCACGGTGGCGGCACCTCGCCGGCACGGTGGTGCCGGTCGCCCCGGCGGCCAGACCGGCTCGGCTGGCCTGGGAGCAGGCAGTGCTGCCGCGGGCACTGGAGGCCACCGGGCCGGCGGTCCACCACAGCCCCCACTACACGATGCCCGAGCGGTCCCGGCTCCCGGTGGTGGTGACGGTCCACGACTGCACCTTCTTCGACCACCCCGAGTGGCACGAGCGCACCAAGACGCTCCTGTTCCGCCGGGCCATCCGGGTGGCGGCACGGCGGGCGGCGGCGATCGTCTGCGTGAGCGCCACCACGGCCGAGCGGCTCCACCAGGTGTGCCCGGTCCGCGGGCCGGTGACGGTGGCGCCCCACGGCGTCGACCACGACCGCTTCCGCCCCGACGGGCCGGCGGTGGCCACCGACGAAGGCACGCTCCGCCGGCTGGGGCTCCCGCCAGGGCGGCCCTTCGTCCTCTTCGTCGGGACCCTCGAGCCGCGCAAGAACGTCCCGGCGCTGGTCCAGGCGTTCGAGCGGGTGGCCGATGCCCACCCCGAGGCCCTCCTCGTCATCGCCGGGCAGCCGGGATGGGGGGGCCGCGAGGTGGAGCGGGCGGTGGTGGCGGCTGAACGCCATCGGGACCGGGTGGTGCGCACCGGCTACGTGCCCGACGACGCCGTCCCCGCCCTCCTGCGGTCGGCCACCGTCGTGGCCTACCCCTCCCTCTCCGAGGGCTACGGCCTGCCGGCGCTCGAGGCGCTGGCGTGCGGCGCGCCCCTCGTGACCACGGCCGGGACGGCCATGGCCGAGCTGGCTGCAGGCTCGGCCCTGTTGGTGCGCCCGGGCGACGTCGACGGCCTGGCTGCCGCCCTGGACGACGTGCTCGGCACCGGTCCGTCGGCCCCGGCGGTGATCGAGCGGCGGCGCCGCGGTCTGGCGGTCGCCGCCGAGCGGACGTGGGACGCCAGCGCGGCGCGCCACCTGGAGGCTTACCGGACCGCCGCCGGCGCGTAGGTCCGCCGGGGCGCGGGTCCGCTGTTCGTTAGGGTGCGAGGATGCGCGCGCTGATCACCGGTGGCCGGGGTTTCGTCGGGCGCTGGCTGGCCGAGCACCTGGCGGCACAGGGCGACGAGGTCGTGGCCATCGACGTCGAGACCGACGTGGCCGACCAGTCGGCCCTCGACCCGGTGGTGGCCGGGGCCGCCCCTGACGCTGTCTACCACCTGGCCGCCATGACCCATGTGGGTGAGTCGTGGCAGGCGCCGACCGAGGTGCTGCGGGTCAACGTGCTCGGCACCGCCTGCGTCCTCGCTGCCGCCCGCAACTGCGGCACGGCGCCCACCGTCCTCGTGATCAGCTCGGCCGAGGTGTACGGCGTCGTCGGCCCGGCCGACCTCCCCCTCACCGAGTCCTCCCCGCTGGCCCCGGCGACGCCCTACGCCGCCAGCAAGGCGGCGGCCGAGGACGTGGCCCTCCAGGCGTGGCGGGGCTACGGCCAGCCCGTGATGGTGGTCCGGCCGTTCAACCACATCGGTCCGGGCCAGGCGCCGACCTTCGCCGTCCCGGCCCTCGCCCGTCGCATCGTCGAGGCCCGGCTCGCCGGGGCGTCCAGCCTCGCCGTCGGCACCCTCACCACCCGGCGCGACTTCACCGACGTGCGCGACGTGGTGCGGGCCTACCGCCGGCTGGTGGCCCAGGGCGAGCCCGGCGGCGTGTACAACCTCTGCACCGGCCGCGACGTGGCGATCGCCGAGGTCGCCGACCGGCTGCTGGCGCTGGCGGGCACGTCGCTCGAGCTGGTGACGGACCCCTCGCTCGTGCGGCCGGTCGACGTGCCGGTGCTGCGGGGCGACCCGACCCGGATCGAGGGCGTCACCGGCTGGAAGCCCGAGATCCCCCTCGACGGCACCCTGCGCGACGTCCTCGAGCACTGGGAGGCCCAGCTCGCGTCGTGACAGCCGCCCGGTGACCCTGCCCCGGGCGCGGCCGGGTGCCGGTCAGGAACGGGGGGTGACGAGGTGCTTGACCTGGTCGCCGATCTCGCGGGCTTGGTCGTGGAGGCGCTGGGCCATCTCCCGGGCCACCGGGGGCAACTGCTCCTCCAGTGGGTGCAGGGTCGTCTCGACCATCTGCACCGCGCCCTCCACCAGCTCGTCGATCTGGAGGACGCCGGTCGTCACCGCCGTGCGGATCCCGTTCAGGCGCTGGTCGAGGTCGATCTCGCCCGACAGCCGTCGCTGCACCTGGCGGCGCTGCACCTGGGCGCGCTGGAAGCCGAGGACCCCGAGGCCGACGACCATGTAGGCCGCGTCACGGGCCCGGTGGGCAACTTCGGTGGTGAGGTCGTTCAGGTCTGGCATCGTCGTCGCTCCTTGGTTCGGGCGCCGCGTGGCGGCCCAGGTCCGGGTGCGGCACGGTGCTCCGCGCGGTGGCCGGTCGGTCGCCCCGGTTCATAGTCGACAGTATACCCATTCATAAACATCTGCAAGCACCGGCGCGTGCCGGGGTTGCCTTCGTGACGGGCACGGGGAGGGGATAGCCTCGCTACCTTGATGGCTGGCGCAGTGCAGGCGGGGGGGCCGCGTGACGAGGCGCGGGAGCAGGATGCCGCGCGCGCCCCCGCCGTCGTCGTCGTGCTCGCCACCCGGGAGCCGGGCCCGTGGTTCGACGAGACCCTGGCCGCCCTGGCCGCACAGGACTATCCCGAGCTGTCGGTCCTCGTCCTGGTCACCGGCGGGGCGGAGGACCCGACGGCGCGGGTCGCCCGCGCCCTGCCGGCGGCGTTCGTCCGGCGGCTTCGGGGCGGTCGCGGCTACGGCGCGGCCGTCGACGAGGCGCTCGGGATGGTGGAGGGGGCGACTTTCTTCCTCCTCTGCCACGACGACTGCGCCCCGGACCCGACCGCCGTCCACCTGATGGTGGAGGAGTCGTTCCGCTCGAACGCCGGGATCGTGACCCCCAAGATGGTCCGGTGGGACGACCCCTCGGTCCTCCTCCACGTCGGCCAGCACGCCGACCGCACCGGCGCCGTGGTCGAGCGGGTGCAGGCAGGTGAGGTCGACCACGGCCAGCACGACGCGGTGATGGACGTCTTCGTCGCCCCGGGGGGCTTCACCCTGGTCCGGTCCGATCTCCTGCGGGAGCTGGGCGGCTTCGACCGTGCCATGACCGCCATGGGCGAGGACCTGGACCTCTGCTGGCGGGCCCACGTCGCCGGTGCCCGGGTGGTGGTGGCGCCCGCCGCCCGGGTCCGGCACCTCGAGGCGCTCGCCGCCGGGGTCCGCCCGCTGCCGCCGTCGGCAGCCGGCACATCGCCGGCACCGACCCTCCAGGCCTTGGAGCGGCGCCACGAGCTGCGGGCGATGCTCACGTGCACGGCGCTGGTGCGGCTCGCCGTCATGGTGCCGCTGGCGCTGGCCCTGTCACTCGGCGAGGTGGTCATCGCCCTGGTGGCCGGCGACCGCGACCGGGCCCGGGCGGTGGCGGTCGCC
>JBOGGF010000334.1:0-2183 GCA_050743965.1 Acidimicrobiales bacterium | reverse complement strand
TGGCGCAGGGCGCGGTGCCGGCGGGGGCGGTGCCGGCGCGGGAGGTGCCGGCGCGGACGACCCCGGGCCGGCGTCCGGCGAGCCTCGCTGAGTCACCGGCCGGGGTCACGCCGGCCAGCCCAGCTCCTCCGGATCGCACCACCCGGGGCCCTCGACCCCGGCGCCGCCCCGTAGAGGCTCGAGGGCCGCCCCGAGCACGGGCACCCAATCGTGCGCGGCCACACGGTCGCGCACAGGTGGCCACTGCACGCGATCGCGGTCGGCCGGGTTGGTGGCCATCTCGGCGGTCCCGGCGGCGACGGCTGCAGTGGCCGAACCCGCCGTGCGCGCAGTGCGTGCCATGCGCGCAGTGCGTGTGGTGCGGACAAAGACCGCCACGAGGAGCAGCGCCACGGCGGCGAAGACCGCCCCGACGAGGAAGGCCTCGTCGATGCCCCGCACGAGCACTGCCCGCGCCGCGCCGGTGCCGCCCAGCTGGGCGTGCCGGGTGGCGCCGGCGAAGACCGTGACGAGCACGGCGACTCCGAGGGCCGCCCCCATCTGCTGGGTCACGTTGATCAGGCCCGATGCCGCCCCGGCGTCCTGCGGCGCGACGTCGGCCAGGGAGGCCGACGTGAGGCTCACGACCGAGATACCGGCGCCCGCACCCATGAGGACCAGTTGGACGACGACCAGGTCGTAGGGAGTGGTCGCGCCCACCCGGCTCGCCACGAGCACTCCGAGCATCGCCAAGGCCGTGCCCGAGAGCATCAGCGCCTTGGGCCGGAACCGGGGCACCAGGACCCTGCTCGCGAGCTGGGACGAGAGGAAGACGGCGACCGGCATCGGCAGGAACGCCACCCCGGCGCGCAGGGGAGAGAAGCCCTGGACGTCCTGGAGGAACTGGGACAGGAAGAAGAACATCCCGTACATGCCGGCGAAGACCAGCCCCCGCGCCACGTTCGCCGTGGAGCGGGTCCGGTGGGCGAAGAGCCGGAGGGGGAGGATCGGCTCCGCCGCCCGTTGCTCGATCCACACGAACGAGCCGAGGAGTGCCGCACCGGCGATGAGGGGACCGACGACCCGGGGGTCGGTCCAGCCCACCGTGCCTGCCTCCACCAATCCGAGGACGAGGGCGGACACGCCCACGGTGGAGCTGAGCGCGCCGGCCAGGTCGAACCGGCCCGGACGGCGTTCGGTCTCGACCAGGACGGCCCGCCCGAGCACCCAGACGGCGACACCGATGGGGACGTTCACGAACATCACCCAGCGCCAGGAGACGAGCTCGGTCAGGAGCCCGCCGGCGACCAGGCCGACGGCACCACCGGCGGCCGACACCGTCGTGTACAGGCCGATGGCACGCACCCGCGCGGCTCCCTCGGGGAACGCCGTGGTCAGCAGGGCCAGCGACGCCGGGGCGGCCAGGGCACCACCGACGCCCTGGATGGCGCGGGTGGCGAGCAGCATCCATCCGGTGACGGCGAAGCCGCCCACGAGGGAGCTCACCGAGAACAGGGCGATGCCGATCAGGAAGGTCCGGCGGCGCCCGAGGAGATCGCCGGCCCGAGCGCCGAGGAGCAGGAGGCCGCCGAAGGTGAGGATGTAGGCATTGAGCACCCACGACAGGCCGGAGCCCGAGAAGTGCAGGCTCCCCTGGATGTGGGGGAGGGCGACGTTGACGACGGTGCTGTCGAGGACCACCATCAGCTGTGCGACGAGGATGACGGGCAGTAGCAGGCCGGGGCGGCCGCTGGCACGCCCCTTGCCCTGCGCGCCGGGCAAGGGCAAGCGGGGGCGCGACCGCTTGGTGAGAGTGGGGGGCATGACAGACGACCTTTCCGCAGGTAACCTTCAGGGCAAGCGGAAGCTTCCTCCGGTTAGTATACGGAGGGTCCCTCCGTTTTGCAAGCGAAGTTGACCATGGAGGTCACGAGGCCATGAGCGCCCAGCCGAGAGGGGCCACGGTGCCCCAGTCGCCGAGCGACGGCGCCGCCGCCGACGGCCGGCGGCCCCTGCGGGCCGACGCCCGGCGCAACCGAGAACGCCTCGTGCTCGCCGCCCGGCGGGCCTTCGAGGAGGGCGGCGACACCTCGATGGAGGGCATCGCCAAGGCGGCGGGCGTCGGCGTCGGGACCCTGTACCGCCACTTTCCCAAGCGGATCGACGTCGTGGAGGCTCTCTACCAGGTCGACGTCGACGAGCTC
>JBOGGF010000333.1:0-2056 GCA_050743965.1 Acidimicrobiales bacterium | reverse complement strand
GCCGGTGCGTGGTGGTGCACGAGGCTGCGCAGTTCCTCGGCATCGGCGCCGAGGTGGCCGCTCGCGTCACCGAGGAGTGCTTCTACGCGCTGGAGGCGCCCGTGCTCCGGGTCTCCGGCTTCGACACGCCCTACCCCCCCAGCCGGCTCGAGGAGGAGTTCCTCCCCGACCTCGACCGCGTGCTGGCCACCGTCGACCGTGCGATGGAGTTCTGATGCCGCAGCTGCGCGAGTTCCGCCTCCCCGACCTCGGGGAGGGGCTGACCGAGGGCGAGATCCTCGGCTGGATGGTCTCGGAGGGCGACACCATCGCGCTCAACCAGCCGATCGTCGAGGTGGAGACGGCGAAGGCCGCGGTGGAGGTCCCCTCCCCGTATGCCGGCACCGTCGTGAAGCTCCACCACCTGGCGGGTGAGACCGTCGACGTGGGGACCACGATCATCACCGTCGACACGGATGCCGGTGCCGTGACGTCGGAGCCGCCTCCGGAACCGGGTGACGCTCGCCACGCCACGCCCTCGGGCGGCCCCCGGCCCTCTGCCGACGACCTGGTCCCGACGCTGCCGCACACGCATGAGCCCGAGGCGGGCCTGATCGGCGGGGCCGCCCCCGGCGGACGGACCGCGGTCCTGGTCGGCTACGGCCCGAAGACGACGGCGGCGGTGCGCCGTCCCCGCAAGGGCAGCCGTCCCACCCCCCCGCCGGCCATGACGGCGACGGTGCCGGCGGCTGCCACCGCGGGCACGGCCGGCCGGCCGGCCCGCGCGCTGGCCAAACCGCCGGTCCGCAAGCTCGCGCGGGAGCTCGGCGTCGACCTGGGTGCCCTCGTCGGGAGCGGTGACGGCGGCACGATCACCCGCGACGACGTGCGGTCGGCGACGCGGGGCGAGCCGGGAGCGCGCGCCGCCGGCAGCCGGGCCGCGACCCGCGTCCCGATCAAGGGGGTCCGCAAGCTGACCGCCGAGAGCATGGTGGCGAGCGCTTTCAGCGCGCCACACGTCACCGAGTTCCTGACCTGCGACGTGACAGCGGCGATGGATCTGGTTGCCTCGCTGCGGCGGCTTCCGGACTTCGCCGACTGCAAGGTCACGCCACTCACCATCGTGGCGAAGGCGCTGCTCGTGGCCTGCGGCCGGCACCCTGGCGTGAACGCCTCCTGGGACGAGCCGGCGCAGGAGATCGTGCTGCACGGTGGCGTCAACCTCGGCATCGCGGCGGCCACGCCGCGGGGCCTGGTCGTACCCAACATCAAGGACGCGGACCTGCTCTCACTGCCGGAGCTCGCCCGGTCGCTGACCACGTTGGCGACCGTCGCCAAGGACGGGAAGACCCAGCCCGCGGACATGACGGGCGGCACCATCACGATCACCAACGTGGGGGTCTTCGGCGTCGACACCGGTACGCCGATCATCAACCCGGGCGAGGCGGCGATCCTGTGTGTGGGGGCGGTCCGGGACACGCCCTGGGTCGTCGACGGCGCGATCGCCGTGCGGAAGGTCACGACCCTCGGCCTGTCGTTCGACCACCGGATGGTCGACGGCCAGCTCGGCAGCGAGTTCCTCGCCGACGTCGGCACCATGCTGTCCGATCCCGCGGCACTGATCGCCTGGTCGTGACGCTGCTGGACCTGCCCGGCGAACCCGGCCACGTCGTCCGTTCGGTCGTCCGGGTGCTGCTGTTCGACCCGGACGACCGGCTGCTGCTCGCACGGCTGAACCTGGTCCCGGGGCCGACCTGGACGCCCATCGGCGGGGGCATCGACCCCGGCGAGGACACGGTCACCGCGGTACGCCGGGAGGTCACCGAGGAGACCGGGTGCACCGCCTTCGAGCTCGGCGCCGAGCTGTGGCGGGTCCGCTACCTGTGGCTCGGGGGGAACGGGGTGCGCTACGACTCCCGTGAGCGGCACTACCTGGGCCGGTGCGAGCCCTTCGTCCCCCGTGACGACGGGCGGACCGATCTCGAACGCCGCCTCGGCATGATCACCCGCTGGTGGGCACCGGCCGAGCTCGCGTCCGCAGAGCTGAGGTCGGAGCCACCAGATCTGCCGGCCCGCG
>JBOGGF010000332.1:0-26482 GCA_050743965.1 Acidimicrobiales bacterium | reverse complement strand
GTGGCGCCACGGCGGTGCCGGTCGATCCGGTCGAGCACGGCATCACGCTCCATCCGGACCTGGCCATGACCGCCTACTACTGCCCGATCAGCGGGGTGCAGCTCGCCGTGGACGTCCACCGGCGTGGCGAGGAGCCGGACGACGACATCGTTGTCGAGGTCGGTCAACGGTGACGGTCCCCGCCGTGGGGGCGCGACCGGCGCGGGATCTCCATCGGTCAGCCGGTCCCTATGAGGACCACGGCGAGCGTCGCCGGTGCGTCGCTGTGGTTGCGCCAGGCGTGGCGGGTGCCGTCCTGGACGACGACGTCACCCGGCTCGAGGCGGGTCTCATGGCCGTCGTCGAGCTCCAGCCCGAGCTCCCCCGCCACGACGATGGCGTAGTCGACGGTCGGGGTGGCGTGCATCCCGGGGGTCTCCTCCTCGAACCTCTCGGCCAGCCCGGGGGAGACGGCCAGCTGCTCGTCCCGCGCCGCCACCGGGTCGAAGCCGGGTTCGGCGAAGACGGTGTCGGGGGGGATCTCCAGCCATATCAGGCGGCTCCCCCCGGTGGGGGGCACGTACGAGCGCACGGACAGCGTGGGGTCGGCGCCCGCACCCGCTGCCGTCCCGGCGCCGTCGCCGGTCGCCCACACGAGCGTCTCGGCCAGCCCGGGGATGTGCTCGTAGGCGTGGGCGCGTGGCGGGGAACCGTCGCTCACCACGACCGACGCACCTGTCGCCGTCCGGCCGGTCACCACCCGCCTCACGTCCACTGCTCGCTCGCTTTCCCGTCCCACCGGAATAATCGTCCACGATGTGGGATCACTTGATTCGTATCGCGCATCACAGTAGTATGACAACACTCGGACCCAAGGGGGGGTTTATGAGGTCAATCAGGCACTGGCACTGGCGAACCGCCGGTGGCGCGCTTCTCGCCGCGAGCCTCGCGCTCGGGCTCGCCGCGTGCAGCTCGACAGGTTCCTCCGCGTCAGATTCTTCCGGCGGGACGAAGAGCGGGACAAGCGGGGGTTCGAGCACGTCCGGCCAGGCGTCGAGCGGCGGTGGCTCGCTGGACGAGGCGATCGTGATCGCGTACACCGGACCCGTCTCGTTCGAAGGCGGTGCGGCCGACTCGGGCGTCTACCCCGCCGTCCAGGAGATCAACGCCGCCGGAGGGATCATCGGTCGCAAGGTGAACGTAACGACCGAGGACACCCGAGGCGACCCGGCGGACGCCGTCCCTATCGTCGACAAGCTGATCGCGACGGCGTCGAACCTGATCGGCGTCGACGGCCCGGGGACCTCGACGGCGCCGACCGTGGTGCCGATCCTCAATTCGGCGCACGTCACCGACATGAACATCGGCGGCAATGCGAACTTCGACAAATCCCACTACAAGTACATGTGGCGCCTGATCCCGCCCGATCCCGCCAACGGCGAGGCGATGGCGCTCTGGGCGAAGGACAAGGGCTACACCAAGGTGGCTGCCGTCTTCGGCACCACAACAGGCTCCCAGGGTGACCTTCCCGGCGTGCTCCAAGGCGTCAAGGCCATCGGTGCCACACTCGTGGCGCAGGTGACACTGACGCCCAGCCAGCCGTCGTACCGGGCGGAGGTCGAGAAGGTGATCTCCGCTCACCCGCAGGTGATCATGACCGAATCGGACGGGACCACCGCGGCCACCTTCTTCACCGAGCTCAAGCAGCTGGGAGGTCTGGTGCCGGTCATGGGGACGACGGCGACGGACATCTCCACATGGCTGGACCCGGTGCGCAAGGGCCTCGGTGCCACAACATTCAAGAAGAACTACACCGCCGTCATCGACGGCACGCCGAAGAAGACGGCGGCCACGACGGCATACTCGAGTGCCCTGAAGGCGGTGAAGTCGAAGGTCCCCTCGCCGTGGACACAGTGGGTGACGAACCCGTACTCGGGGGCCCAGTACGACGGGGTCATCGCCCAGGCCCTCGCCATGAATGCCGCCAATAGCGTGACACCGAAGGTCTACAACACAAAGATCAAGACAGTGACCGAGCCGGGCGCGGGCAAGACGGTCGTCCGCACCTACGCCCAGGGACGGAAGGCCCTCAAGCAGGGCAAGAAGATCCAGTACGTCGGGGTGACCGGGCAGATCCGGTTCGACAAGTACCACAACTCGTTCGGTGACGAGGCCGCTGTGACGGTCAATACAAAGGACAACCCGGTGGTGGCCAAGACGATCGCCGAGAAGCAGATCCAGTCGCTTGGCTGAGCGGCTGCAGGGAGGTGCCATCCCCACCGTGCCGGACCGCAGGAACGACGATCGAGCGACCAGGCGGCAACGGTGAACCTCTTCGTCCAGACGCTCGGCTTCGGCGTGGTCACCGCGTCGATCATCGCGATCGGGGCGATGGGCTTCACCGTCCAGTTCGGCCTCACCAATGTGCTCAACCTGAGCTTTGGCGCCATCATGACGGTCGGCGCGTTCGCCGCTTACCTGACGGAGCAGGCGGGCATCAACATCTGGCTCGGCCTCGTGCTGGGCGGCGTGGTGGGTGCGGTGATCACCATCGTGCTGGGCAAGACCGTCTTCAAGCTGTACGCCCGCCGCGGCACCCGGCTGTTCGAGATGGTGATGGTGACCCTGGCGCTGGGCCTGGTGATCGAGTACGCCGTCGACGCAATCTCCCGTGACAAGATCTACTCGGTCAGCTTCCCGCAGGGCGCGTCGATCCACCTCGGTGCGGCGGTCCTTACGGTGAGCCAGCTCGTTCTCGTCGGGATCGCCGCCGCCATCTTCGTGGCGCTCGAGGCTCTCCTGCGCCTCACCAGGCTGGGGAAGGCGCTGCGGGCGATGGCCGTCGATCCCGGTCTGGCCCGATCGTGCGGCATCCCGACCAACCGCATCGTGAACGCCACCTGGCTCATCAGCGGCTTCCTCTGCGGCGTCGCCGGCGTCGTCTACGTGATCAACGCCCTGACCGTCTCCTACTCGACGGGCTACCTCTTCCTCCCGGTCGTCCTTGCCGCCGCCATCCTCGGCGGGGTCGGCTCGCCCCGGGGGGCGATCGTGGCGTCCCTCCTGCTCGGCGTGGTGACCGAGCTGGTCGCGGCCGCCGGCTTCTCCGCCTACAGCTCGATCGCCGCCTTCGGCGTGCTCGTCGTCGTCCTCCTCAGCAAGCCCTCGGGCGTGCTCACGGCGGCGGCCCGCAAGGTCGACCTCACCCTGTAGCCATGGGGCACTTCTCCTTCTACATCTCCACGCTGGTGGTGTACTTCGGCATCGACCTCATGGCGGCGTGGGCTCTCAACCTCCAGTACGGCTACGCGGGTGTCATCAACTTCGCCTTCATCGTCTTCCAGGCGGCGGGGGCCTATGTCGCGGCGACGATGGTGCTCGGCTCCGATACGGGCATCAACTCGTACCAGCACTACGTGCTGGGGGCACACCTTGCCTTCCCGCTGCCGCTCGTCGCTGCCACCGTTGCCGGCGCCCTGCTGTCGGCGATGATCGGGCTTTTCGCCGTCCGCCGGATCCGCCGGGACTACCAGGCGGCGGTGATGCTGATTGTGTCGCTCATTCTCCTGCAGTTCGTCTCGAACGACGTGCACCTCTTCAACGGTTCGAACGGACTGACCGGCATCCCCCGGCCCCTGCAGACGGCGCTCGGCCTCTCGCTCTCGGACTACCAGTGGGTCTACGCCCTGTGGGTCCTCGCTCTCTGTGCCGTCATCTACGTGCTCGTCGAGCGGCTGTGCCGGTCGTCGTGGGGCCGGTCGCTCCGGGCCATCCGCGACCAGGAGGACGCGGCGGCGTCACTGGGGCTCAACGGCACGCTGCTGCGGCTGGAGGTCTTCATCATCGGCGGGGCGATCGCCGGCCTCTCCGGCGGCCTGCTCGTCGAGTTCATCGGCGCCTGGTCGCCCGGTTCGTGGGGCTACGCCGAGACGTTCGTGATCTTCACCGCACTGCTCGTCGGCGGGGTCGGCAACAACCGCGGCATGCTGCTCGGTACCCTGATCGTGCCGATCATCGTCCTCGAGCTGCCGACCTTCCTGCCGCAGTTCGGCTACCCGGGCCTCATCGACGCCATCGAGTGGATGATCATCGGCCTGGCTTGGATGATCTTCCTCCTCGTTCGGCCCCGCGGCCTGCTGCCCGAACCGCGCTTCCACGCCCCACGGGACGGGAGGATCGCCGGCATGGCGGCGCGTGGGGCGGTCGGAGCCTGGGCGGCACGCCTGCTGTCCGTCGGGCGACCGGACCTCGCCGTCGAGCAACCGGACCTCGCCGTCGGGCGGGCGGACGCCGCCGGGACCAGGGCAGGTGCCCCGCGGGAGCCCGTACCGGCCAACGATGCTCGCCACAACGTCGGTCAGGTGGACGAGCGATGACGAGCTCGCCGCCCGTGGGGACCGCTGGAACGGACCCCGGCGCCACACCCCACATCGGCGACACGCCGACCGGCACCTGCCTCCCGCCCGATGCCGCTCCGGTTCTACAAGTCCGGGACGTGCTCGTCCGCTACGGCGGGGTAGCGGCGGTGAGCCACGTGTCGTTCGACCTCCTCCCCGGGCAGATCCTCGGGTTGATCGGTCCGAACGGGGCGGGCAAATCGTCACTCCTGTCGGCAATCGGCGGCCAGCATCGTGCCCAGGGCGGCGCCATCGTCCTGCAGGGCCGCGACGTGACCGGTAGAGCGCCCTACACCAGAGCGCGGCTCGGCATCGTCCGGACGTTCCAGACGACGAGCGAGTTCGAGGCCATGACGGTGTTCGAGAACCTCCTCGTCGCAGGCCGCGGCGCCGTCGGCGCCTCGCTCTGGCGGGTGTCGACCCGGTGGTCCGCCAACCGGGCGGCCGAGCGACGCGTCGCCGCCCGTGCTTGGGAGGTACTCGACCGGTTCGAGATGTCCGATGTCGCCGATGCCTACGGGCGCGAGCTCAGCGGCGGCCAGCGGCGGCTGGTCGAGATCATGCGCTGCCTCATGTGCGAGCCCTCGGTGCTGCTGCTCGACGAGCCCATGGTCGGCGTCGCACCCCACCTGGTGGCCAAGCTGGTGGGCGACCTGCGAACGGTCGCGGCCGACGGCATCGCCCTCATTCTCGTCGAGCACGCGCTGGAGGTCGTCCAGCAGCTGTGCGACGTCGTGGTCGTGATGGCCATGGGCGAGGTGATCGCCCAGGGTCCGTACGACGCCGTCGTGAGGGACGAGGGGGTGCGCAGTGCCTACCTCGCCTGAGGCACCGCGGCGCGCGCCCTACCTCGCGGCGATCGGGGTGACGAGCGGGTACAACAAAGTGCCCGTCATCCGGGACATCGACGTCGCGGTGGCCCTCGGCGAGATCGTGCTGATCATGGGCCCCAACGGGTCGGGGAAGAGCACCCTGGTGAAGGCCCTGACGGGGAAGCTGCCGCTGTTCGCCGGGAGCATCGACCTCGACGGCCAGGACATCACGCAACTGAAGGAGGACGAGCGGGCGATACGCGGCATCGGCTACGTCCCGCAGTCGGGGGACGTCTTTCCCGTCCTCTCCGTCGTGGAGAACCTCGAGATGGGCGGGTACCGGTGGCCCCGGCGAGAGCTGCGCCAGCACGTGGACCAGGTCCTGGAACAGTTCCCGACCCTGGTACCGCTCCGTCGGCGGCTCGCCCGCACCCTGAGCGGCGGCGAGCGCAAGACCCTGGCCATCGCCCGCGCCCTGGTCGCCGAGCCGCAGCTTCTGGTGCTGGACGAGCCGACGTCCAACCTATCGCCGATAATCGCCGCCAACGTGCTCCACGGCGTGATCGAAGGGCTGGCCGCTGCCGGACGCGCCGTGCTCTTGATCGAGCAAAGGGTTGCCTTGGGCCTCGAGATAGCGTCCTGGGGCTACGTGCTCGCCGGGGGCCGCACCCGGCTCGACGCCAGCGGCGACGAGCTCCGTGCCCACGAGGACCTGGGGAGCCTGTTCCTGGAGCAGGCGAGCGGCACCGCCGAAATTCCGGCGGCATTCCGGAGCTAGGCGGGCCTGGCTCGATGCGGGACGGGGCCGCGGGGGACGGTGGCGGCCCCAGGCGCTGGCGCGAGCAGCGGTGGCTGGTCGACGAGGCGATCCGCACGAGCGGCATCGAATGGGACCAGCCCCGCCTCGGCTACACCCTCGGCACCGTGGTGGGAGAACAGTCGGCGGCAGAGATGGCGATGTTGCGATCGCAGATCCGCAAGCTTGCCGACTTCCTCCCCGCCGTGCGGGCGGCGGCAACGCGGCACGAGCGCCTTGCCCGGGACGCCGAGCAAGGGGAGCGAACGGTGACGGCGGGCGAGCACTGGCACGCCGCCGCCATGCTGTGGTCGCTTTCGGCGTGGCCGCTTTGGCGCATCAGCCCGGAGGTGCTCGAGCTCGACGAGGCGAAGAACCGGGCCTACCTCAGCTGGGCCCGGTACGCCACCCACCACGTCGAACGGGTCGACATCGAGGTTGGTGGGCATCGGATCCCGGCGTGGCTGCACCTGCCGCCTGGGCACCGGCCCGGCGGCACGTCGGCCCCCCTGCCGACGGTACTGGCCTGCGGCGGCATGGACGGCGCCCGCGAGATCCTCGTCCGGCGCGAGGGCGATGGCCTGCTCGCACGGGGGTTCGCCGTGTTGGCCTTCGACGGTCCAGGCCAGGGCGAGTCCGCCGTGCACGGCTACCACGTCACCGCTACCAATTGGATCGAGGCCGGGGAGGCGCTCGTCGCATGGTGCCGGGGTCGCCCCGAGCTCGACGCCGGCCGCCTGGTCGCCTTCGGGACGAGCTTCGGGTCCTTCTGGACCATGCAGATCGCCGCCACGCAGCCGAGCCTGCTGGGTTGCGCCGCCGCCCTGCCCGTGTTCGAGCCCGGTGCGTCGACGATCTTCGAGCAGGCGTCGCCGACTTTCAAGGCGCGCCACATGTTCATGGCCGGCCTGTTCGACGACGAGGAAAGCTTCGACCGGCTCGTTGCCGGCTACGACTTGCGGCCCCTGGTGGCGCGCTCGACCGTGCCTTGGTTGGCCGTCGGGGGCGAGGCCGATGAGCTGTCACCGGTGACATGGGTCTACGAGATCGCCCGATGGTCATCCGCGTCGAGCACGCTCGTGGTCTACGACCGGGCCCGTCACGCCATGACAGAGTCGCCGGCGACCGTGCTCGGGCCGTCGTGGCAATCGATCGTCGGCGACTGGCTCACCGACCGGGTGGGCGGTGCCCCGGTCCGGGCCGCACTGCACTTCGTCGCCGCCTCCGGTGCCGTCGAGGAACGGCGTCACCCCGGTGCGGTCTGATCGGAGGCCGTGCCGCTCAGCCGGCCGGAGGGTAGGGCATCACGACCAGCATCGAGGCGACGCGGTTCGAACGGTTCTCGACCGTGCGGGCCTCCCCGGGTGCGAACCGGCAGGAGTCGAGGGGCCCGAGGACCTCCTCACCCTCGTCGGTGACGAAGGTCAGCTGGCCGTCGACGACCACGTACACCTTCTCGATGGGCGTGGCGCTGCGCTCGGCTCCCCCGCCGGGCAGGAAGTGGGACAGCCCCACCCAGAAGTGCTCCGTCGAGCTGGCGCCGTGCCCTTGCAGGCGAAATGCCGCCATGTCGTGGTGCCCGGGCGCCGAGTACGGGGCGGCGTTGTCCAGTCTGGTGGTCTCCATCTAGCGCTCCTTCGTGCCGTGGTGGTCGGCGGTGAGGTCGTCGAGGTCGGACCGGTCGTCCCGTCGGAGCCACGCCAGGATCTCGGCCGTGTCGGCCCCGAGTGCCGGCGGCGGTCGCCGGTACCGGACAGGCGAGGCCGAGAGGCTCAACGGATTGGCCACCGTCGTGTACTGGCGGTTGCCCGCGGCCTGAGTGACCCGGGGCGAGAGCCCGAGCCGCTCGGCCTGCTCGAACGCCGCGGCGATGTCGTTGACGGGCCCGCAGGCGATGCCCGCGGCGCGCAGCCCCGCCACCCAGTGGGCGACCGGACGGGTCCCCAGCCGCTGCTCGAGCTGTTCGACCAGGTTGTGCCGATGGGCCACCCGTGCCGCATTGGTGGCGAAGCGCGGGTCCGCTGGCATTCCGTTGAGCTCCAGCGCGGCACAGAGCGCGGCGAACTGGCCGTCGTTGCCCACCGCCACGGCCAGCGGCCCGTCGGCCGCCGACAGGGTCTCGTAGGGCGTGATGCTCGGATGGCGGTTGCCCATCGGCTCCGGGACGACGCCGGCATTGAGGTACGCCGACGCCTGGTTGACGAGCGAGGCGAGCGCGCTGCCGAGCAGGCTCACCTCGACGAGCTGTCCTCGGCCGGTGGTCCGGCGTGCATCGAGCGCAGCGAGGACGCCGATCGTCGCGTACAGCCCGGCGAGGACGTCGACCACCGCCACCCCGACCTTGTAGGGAGGGCCACCCGACGGTCCGGTGACGCCCATCAGTCCCGACATCGCCTGGACCACGAAGTCGTACCCCGTCAGATCCGCTCCGGGTGGCTCCCCGCCGAACCCCGAGATGGAGCAGTAGACGAGTCCGGGGTTGGCGGGCACCAAGTCGCCATAGGCGAGGCCGAACCCCCGGAGGCGGCCCGGGCGAAAGTTCTCGACGAGGACTGTCGCCCGCTCGGCCAATCGGCGGGCGGCGGCGCAGCCGTCGGCCGTCGCCAGGTCCAGGATCGCACTCCGCTTGTTGCGGTTGACGCTGAGGTAATACGTGCTCTCCTCCCCAGCGAACGGCGGTCCCCAGCGGCGGGTGTCGTCCCCCCGCGGATGCTCGACCTTCACCACGGTGGCGCCGAGGTCGCCGAGGAGCATGGTGGCCAGCGGGCCGGCGAGCACCCGGGAGAAGTCGGCGACCAGGATCCCGGCCAGCGGACCCGGTCCCGGCGGCAGGGCGTCCGTCATCGTGCCGATCTCTCGGCGCTCGTAACCGGCGTGGGGCGTCCGCACAACGGGGATCCGGTTCCTGCCACACCGTCGTTGTAGCACGAATTGGGCAAATCGTTCTGCATGATGAGAGTTATTGACTCGTATTGCGCACACCTCTAGGATGCACAAGCAGCGGTGGGGGCGGCGCAGCCGGCCTCGTTCCCGCAGTCGAGCCTGCGGGCGGCACCAGCCGCCGGTAGGAAGGGGGGAAGTCCGGTGATCGTGGACGTCCATGCGCACTACTACCCGACGGCGTACCTCGAGCGCATCGGGCGTCCGGAGCTCCCGCCAGTCGGTTCCGCCCCGTTGCGCGACCATTCGGTGGACGAGCGCCTGGAGCTCCTCGACCGCTCGGGCATCGACATCCAGGTGCTCTCCGTCTCGCAGGCCCAGCCATACCTCCCCAACGCCACCGACGCTGCCGACGCCGCCAAGTTGGGCAACGATCTCTACGTCGACCTGTGCCAGGCGTGCCCCGGCCGGTTCTTCACGTTGGCCGCGTTGCCGCTGCCGCACGTCGACGAGTCCCTCGCCGAGATCGACCGGGTGTGGGACGACCAGCACGTCGTCGGCGTGACGATCGGCTGCACCGTCAACGACGTGCACCTCGACGACCCGGCGCTCGAGCCCGTCTACGCCGAGCTGGGCCATCGCCGGGCCAGCGTCCTCCTCCATCCGCGCGGCGAGCGCTGCGTGGTGGACGGCGGTGACTACAACCTCAACTGGCTCGTGGGAGCGCCGTTCGAGGACACGATCGCCGCCCTCCGCCTGGCCATGTCGGGGGTCGCCGACCGCCATCCGGACATCCAGTTCATCATCCCCCACCTCGGCGGCACGATGCCCTTCATCCTGGCCCGGGTGCTGCGGATGACCGGGGGCCGGGGCGGCGAGGCCCTGCACCGCATGTACTACGACACGGTGTCGGGCTCGGTGGAGGGCCTCAAGTGCGCCTGCGACTACTGGGGCCCGGAGCGGTTGCTCTTCGGCACCGACTACCCCTACAGCGACGTGGGGGAATTCGAGCGGCGGCTGACCTACCTCGACGATGCTGGCATCGACGACTCCCAGCTCGAGCAGATCCGCGGGACCCGTGCCATGGAACTGCTGCAGATCAAGACGTGACCGCCACCGACACGTCGGCAAGCGACGCCGACGCCGACGCCCTCCGCCACCCGATCTCGCTGTTCGACGTGTCGGGGAGGACCGCCGTGGTGACGGGCGCCTCCGGTGCCTACGGGCGCACCATCGCCCTCGCCCTCGGCACCTCCGGGTGCCGGCTGCTGCTGGCATCGGGCTCCAAGGACCCGTTGGACGCGGTCGCCGGTGAGGTGGCCGACGCCGGCGGGACGGTCGAGACGTTGGTCCGCCGGCCGGACACGCTCGAGGACGCCCACGCCATCGTGGGCGCGGCGGTGCAGGCGTTCGGCTCCCCACACCTGCTGGTCGTGGCGTCGGGTCTCAACCGTCCCGCCATGATCGACGACATGGAGGAGGACGACTGGCAGGCGGTGATGGACGCCAACGTGCGGGGGCCGTGGGTGATGGCCAAGGCGTTCTCGGCGGCGGTGGGACAGGACGGCCGGGGACGAAAGGTCCTGTTCGTCTCGTCGGTGCGCGGGCGTCACGGCAATGCGGCCGGCTATACCGCCTACTGCACGTCAAAGGGCGGGGTCGACGCGCTGACCCGCGTGCTCGGGACCGAGTGGGGACCACGTGGCATCACGGTCAACGCCATCGGCCCTACCGTCTTCCGGTCTGCTCTGACCCAATGGATCTTCGAGGACGACGACCGCGGCCGGGCTGCCCGGGTCCGCAACATCTCGCGCATCCCCTTGGGACGGCTGGGGGAGCCTGAGGACCTGGTGGGTGTGTCGCTCTTCCTCCTTTCGCCGGCCTCGGACTTCTGCACCGGGCAGGTCATCTACGTCGATGGGGGGTACACGGCCGGATGACGGGCACCGATGACCGCTCGAAGGTGGCAGTGCTCGGGGCCGGGGTGATGGGGCTCGGCATCGGGCAGGTCCTCGCCGCGGCCGGCCACGAGGTGGCGCTCTTCGACCCGGATCCGTCTGCCCGGGCCACGGTGGCCGAGCGGGCGGAGGCCATCTGCTGCCTGCTCGAGCAGGGCCCGGGAGGGGTTGACCGCCTACGGGCCACCGGTGACCTCGAGGAGGCGCTCGCCGGAGCCGGCCTGGTCGTCGAGGCAGGTCCGGAGGACCTCGACGTCAAGCGGCGCATCTTCGCCGACGTCAGCGAGCTGACCACACCCGGCGCCGCCCTCGCCACCAATACCTCGGGGATCCGGGTGGCGGCGCTCGCCGAGTCGCTCGGGGACCACGCGCGTCGGTTCCTGGCGACCCACTTCTGGAACCCGCCCTACCTGGTGCCGCTGATCGAGGTGGTGCCGGGGGCGCGCACGGAACCGGACGTCGTGACGGAGATCTGCTCGCTCCTGTCGGACGCCGGGATGCGCCCGGTGCGCCTGGCGGTCGACACCCCCGGGTTCGTCGGCAACCGCTTGCAGCACGCCCTGAAGCGCGAGGCCATCGCTCTGGTTGCATCGGGCGTCTGCGACGCCGAGACGGTCGACACCGTCACCAAGTGGGGGTTCGGTCTCCGCCTGCCGGTGCTCGGACCGCTGGAGCAGTCCGACATGGTGGGGCTCGGCTTGACCCTGGCCATCCACAAAGAGCTCATGCCGTCGCTCGACCGGACGGCGGTACCGCACGCCCTCCTGGAGGAGAAGGTGGCGCAGGGACAGCTGGGCATGGCGACGGGGGAGGGGTTCCGCACCTGGACGCCGGAAGAAGCCGATGCCGTGCGCCGGCGGGTCACCGAGCACCTGGTGGACGCCGCCCGGCGGCGCGCTCAGGGGGCCGCGCCGGCAGGCGCGCCGGCCGCTGTCGGGGCCGGGCGGGCCGATGGCGAGGAGGGGCCTAGATGAAGATCGACGCGTTCTGCCACATCATGCCTCGCCCCTACTTCGAGCGCTTCATGGAGCTGGACGCGCCGGTGCACGTCGTCAACATACGCAAGCGGGTCTCCAACATCCCGGCCCTCGTGGACATCGACGTGCGGTTCCGTCAGATGGACGAGTTCGGTGACTACCGCCAGGTCATCAACCTCGCCGCCCCGCCGGTCGAGAATTTCGAGACAGCCAAGATCTCCCGCGAGCTCGCCCGCATCGGCAACGAGAGCATGGCCGATCTGGTCGCCGCGCATCCCGACCGGTTCGCCGGCTTCTCCGCCTACGTCCCAATGGACGACCCGGACGGCGCTGTCCAAGAGCTCGAGCACTCGGTCGCGAACCTGGGTGCGGTCGGAGCCCAGATCTACACGCACGTACGGGGCGCAGCCATGGACGCACCACGATTCGAGCCGTTCTACGCCAGAGCAGCCGAGCTGGGCGCCCTCGTCCAGGTGCACCCCTGCCGGAGCGCATCGTGGCCGGACTACCCGACCGAGGAACGGTCGAAGTTCGAGATCTGGTGGACGTTCGGCTGGGAGTACGACCTGTCGGCGTTCATGGCACGGATCGTCTTCTCGGGGGTGCTCGAACGGAACCCCGATCTCAAACTGCTCATCCACCACGGGGGCAGCATGGTGCCTCACTTCTCGGGCCGTGTCGGCCCCGGCTGGGACCAGCTGGGCGCCCGCACGCCGGCGGAGCAGGCGGAGGACGTGGAGGGATACCCACTGACCAAGCGGCCGATCGAGTACTTCAGGATGATGTACGCCGACACCGCGATGTTCGGCGCTCGCCACGCACTCCGGTGCTCGATCGACTTCTACGGTGCAGACCGGGTGCTCTTCGCCTCGGACAGCCCCTTCGACCCCGAAATGGGGCCCGGCTACATCCGGGCCACCATCCGCAACCTGGAGGACCTGCCACTCGGGGATGGTGACCGGCAGGCCATCTTCTCGGGGAACGTCGTCCGCCTGCTGGGGCTGTCGGAGCGGTCGAGCGGTGCCGGTGCACAGTCGGTCGGCGACCCGGGATGAGCGTCGCCGTGGACGCGGCCGATGGCGGGGCGGTGGCCTCCCGGGGAGCCGGGCACATCGACGTCCACGCCCACTTCCTGCCGGCGAGCTACGTCGCGGCGGCCGAGCGGGCCGGGGTCGACCATCCCGACGGCATCCACCGCTGGCCGTCATGGGACGTCGACGGTGCCCTCACCCTCATGGACGACCTGGGCATCGCCAGCGCCGTCCTGTCGGTGTCGACCCCAGGCCTGCTGCTGGGTGGGCCTACCGACGTGGTCGGCCTGGCGCGGCGGGTCAACGAAGAAGGCGCGGAGATCGCCCGCCACCGCCCCGACCGCTTCGGCTTCTTTGCCTCGCTCCCGCTCCCGGACGTCGAGGCAGCGACCGAGGAGGCGGCGTTCGCCCTCGACCATCTGGGGGCCGACGGGGTCGTCTTCATGAGCAGCTATGACGGCCTGTACTTCGGCGACCGGCGCCTCGATCCGCTCTTCGACGAGCTCGACGCACGCCGCGCCGTCGCCTTCGTCCACCCGACGTCTCCGATGTGCTGGGAGCACACTGCGCTCGACCGGCCCCGGCCCCTCCTCGAGTTCTTCTTCGACAGCACGCGGGCGATCAGCAACTACCTCTTGATGGGCGGGCCACAGCGCTTTCCCGCTGTTGAGGTGATCGCGCCCCACGGCGGTGCCGCCTTGCCTGCGCTGTTCGACCGGGTGGTCGGCTTCGTCGAGCGGGGGGCGACCTCGGCCGACGTGACGGCGGACGAGGTCGCCGAAGGTTTGCGCCGCCTGTGGTTCGACCTTGCCGGGTTCGCCGCCGCCCAGCAGAGCTTCGCCATCCGGCGCCTGGCGGGCGCGGACCGGCTGCTGTATGGCAGCGACTACCCGTACACCGCTGGCGAGCGCGTCGCCCAGGCGCTCGACGAGCTCCGTACCGTCTCCGCCCTGTCGGTCGAGGAGGTCGGCGAGGAGCTGCGGCGCAACGCCCTTCGACTGTTCCCGCGCTTCGGGGGGAGGGCATGAGCGAGCAGCGGGTGGTCGACGCCATGGCCCGTGCGCTGAACATGGGCGAGGTCGGACTCCAGGTCTGCGCCCAGGTCGGCGACGAGGTGGTCTTCGACGGCTGCGCCGGCACCGTGGACGTGGGCGGCCCACCGGTCACCGCCGACACGCTCTTCTGCGTCTTCTCGGTGACCAAGGCGGTGGTGGCCACGGCGGCGCACCTCCAGGCCGAGCGTGGCCTCCTCCGCTACGAGGCACTGGTGACCGAGTACTGGCCCGGCTACGGCCGCAACGGAAAGGAGGCGACGACGGTGGCCGACGTCCTCTGCCACCGGTCCGGCGTCCCGCAGATGCCGGCCGGCGTCACTCCAGAGCGCATGTGCGACTGGGACTGGATGATCGCCCAGATCGAGGACTTCACCCCGGTCTTCCCCCCAGGTACGACCAACGCCTACCACGAGCTGGTGTGGGGCTGGCTCGTCGGGGAGCTGGTGCGCCGCACCGACCCGGCGCGGCGCCCCCTCGCCACCTTCATCCGGGACGAGGTCTGCCAGGCGCTCGGTATCGACGACCTTCACCTGGGCGTGCCGCCGTCGGAGCTCCACCGGGTGGCCCCCGTCATCTCCGACCGGGTGCCGGGTCCGTCGGGCAACGCATGCTTCGACGAGTCGATGCCGGCTGAGGTCTTCCCCGGGCCGGCAGTGCACAACCTCGAACTGGTGCGGACGGGCGTGGTCCCCGGTGCCGGCGTGATCATGAGCGCTCGCGCCGGTGCCCGGTTCTTCTCGCTGCTGGCCGGCGGCGGCGCGACGGCCGGTGTCCGCCTGCTGTCGGCGAACCGCGTGCGCTCCTTCGCCCAGCCCCGTCCCGATGCCCACGAGGTGGACAAGGTGATGGGCTGGGTGGCGTGGGTCGGTGTCGGTGGCTACTGGCTCGGCGGCAAGTGCCCACCCGCCTATCCCGTCCTCGGACCCAACCCGCACGTGCTCGCCCATCCGGGCATCGGCGGGTCGATCGGCTGGGCCGATCCCGATACCGGGCTGGCCGTCTCGATCTGCCACAACTGGATGCAGCCCGACGAGCTGCAGGGGAGCAACGACCCGGCGGTGAACCCCCTCTTGGACATTGCCGATGCCGTACGGGCCCTGGTGCCCGGCGGTCGTTGCGGCAGTCGGCTCCGGACGGACCGTGACCGAGCCCGAAGGGAGGTCTGAGGACCAGTGGAGCTAGGTGCCATCTTCGCCCCCACCGTCGACACGCCGGCCCACATCGAGTTGGCCGAGCGGCTCGGCTACCGTTACGCCTTCGTCTACGACTCGCCGACGTTCCTGGCCGACCCATGGATGGTCCTGGCCCAGGCGGCCAGGACCACTTCGCAGGTGGTGCTCGGCGTGTCGGTGCTCACCCCGAGGATGCGCCACCTGGCCGCCACGGCGGGCGCGGTGGCCACGCTGCGGGCGATGGCGCCGGGGCGGGTGGCCATGGTGCTCGGTACCGGCTTCACCTCGCAGCTCATGGTGGGCAAGCGACCGGCACCGTGGGCGGAGGTGGAGGCTTACCTCGTCGCTCTCCGCCGCCTCCTCGCCGGCGAGGAGATCGAGTGGGACAGGGCCGTCATCGGCCTCTGCCACGGCAGGCTCACCGGCATGGCGGAGGGGGGCGAGGTGCCGCTGTGGATGGCCGCCCACGGGCCGAAGGGCTACGCAGTGGCGGCGCGGGTGGCCGATGGGGTGGTCACCCACCTCACCCACGGGGCGCGGAACGCCCTCGGCGAGCAGGCCGAGCACGCCTTCGTGCTCTTCTACGGCACGGTGCTGGACCCCGGTGAGGACCTCGACAGCGAGCGGGTCGTCGAAGCGGCCGGGCCCACGGCGGCCTTCCAGCTGCACCTCGGTGGGGAGGGGATCGCCGGCGGCACGCCGGAATGGCGTGAGTACGAGGCCGCCGTGGCCGACATCGATGAGCGGCGCCGGCATCTCGAGGTCCACGGGGGCCACCTGATCGAGGTGAGCGAGCTCGAGCGACCCCTGATCACGCCGGAGCTGATCGCCACCACCACCGAGTCCGGGACGCCCGAGCACGTGCGGGAGCGGGTCGGTGCGCTGGCAGCGAGCGGCGTCCGCGGGGCCCTGTTCGGTCCCCAGGGCGGGGACGTCGCCCGGGAGCTGCGGGCGTTCGTCGCCGCCGTCGGGCTCACTGGGCCGGTGTCGTAGTGCGTCGCGCCGCCCTTGACGTCCGCTGGGGCCCATCGTAGTGTCTGAGATACAGTCGAAATTGTCCGTATTACGGGCACCTGGATCGAGACGGTCGAGCCGTCGATTGGAAGCACGATCGCCCGGGCGGGACCGGAGGAGAGGGGAGGGGCGGCATGGCCGTGCTGGAGGAGAGCGAAGCGCAGCGCCGGTCGGTCGGTGCCGGTGGGGTGGTGGAGCCGGGCACCGGCTTGGTCTTCGTCGAGCTCAGCCACGAGTGGGGGCACTACACCCCCGCCTACCCCGGCTACCGCGACATCGAGGTGCGGCGGGTGGCCACCCACGCCATGCACGGCGTCCTCACCCAGCACGTACGGACGGTCATGCACAACGGCACCCACGTGAACGCCCCGCTGCACCTCGCCCAGGGCGGCCTGGGCGTCGGGGAGGTGCCGCTCGAGCGGTTCTTCGGCAACGGGGTCGTGCTGTCGATCCCCAAGGGCGAGTGGGAGTACGTCGAGCCGGCGGATCTCGAGGCGGCGACGCCGGCGGTGCAGCCGGGCGACGTGGTGATCGTCAACACCGGGTGGCACCACCGCTACACGGACAATATGGAGTACTTCGGGCATGCCCCGGGCCTGAGCGAGGCAGCGGCGCGGTGGCTGGCCGAGCGCGAGCCCCGGTTCGTCGGGGTCGACACCGCCAACATCGACCACCCGCTGGCGACGTCGCTGGCACAGGCCCACCGCTTCGTCGGGCCCCTCGTCGTCGAGCTGCCCCGGCGGTACCGCCAGCGGACCGGCCACGACGTCGTCGACGATTACCCCGACTGGAGCCCCGCCCATCGCCTCCTGGCCAAAGCCGGTATCCCGACGGTCGAGAACGTCGGCGCCGACGTCGACGCCGTCACCGGGCGGCGGTGCACGTTCCATGCCATCCCGTGGCACTGGCCGCAGGCCGACGCCTGCCTCGTCCGGCTCGTGGCCATCTGCGACCCTGCTGGCGGGTACCGGATCGAGGCCGGGCAGACCGAGGCCGGGCAGGCATGAGCGCGGGACCCGACGGCCTCCGCTTCTACGACCTGAGCCACACGCTCGAGCACAACATGCCCCAGTGGCCCTCGCCGATGAGCCCGCCGCTCCTCGTCCACAAGCTCTACTACCACGCCATGCACGACTTCTACGCCGTGGAGTACGACGGCATCATGCACCGCGGCACCCACATGGACACGCCGATGCACGTGCTGCCGGACCTTCCCTACCTCGACGGCTACGACCTGTGGCGGTTCTTCGGCACGGGCGTGGCGGTGTCCATCCCCAAGGAGAAGTGGGGGGTGGTCACCCCCGAGGACCTCGAAGCGGCCCGTCCGGAGATCCAGCCGGGCGACATAGTCATGATCAACACCGGCGCCCACCACTTCTTCGGCGACAACGACACTTACTATGCCTACTCGCCCGGGCTCTACGAGCCCGCCGCCCAGTGGCTGGTCGACCGCGGGGTCAAGCTGGTCGGTATCGACGTCCAGGCGCTCGACCACCCGCTGGGAACCCGGATGGCCGAGCACGGCCCCGGGCCGATCCTGCCCCATCTGATCGACGAGTACCGGGCCGAGACGGGTCGAGAGGTGGCCGACGACTTCCCCAAGTGGGAGCCGGCCCACAAGACGCTCCTCCCGGCCGGCATCCCCGGGATCGAGAACATCGGCGGTCAGCTGGACGAGGTCACGGGCAGGCGCTGCACGTTCATGGCCTTCCCCACCCGCCTGCGCGAGGGCGACGGCAGTCCGATCCGGGTGGTGGCCGTCGTCGACCCTGACCAGACCTTCCGGGTCCCGACCGGGTCCTGACGGGCGGCCGGGTCCTGGGGCGCGGTCTGGCCGGGGGGGCGACGGCGCCACCGGCGCGGGGCCGTCTGCGATGATGTCCCGATGAGCGTGGACAAGGTCGTCGACAGCGTCGACAAGGCCGTGGCCGACATCCGCGACGGTGCCTCGCTGGCGGTCGGGGGCTTCGGTCTCTGTGGGGTGCCGATGGAGCTGATCGACGCACTGGTGGCGTCGGGCGCGCGGGACCTGCGGGTCGTCTCCAACAACTGCGGCGTCGACGGGTGGGGGCTCGGTCGCCTGCTCGACGCCGGGCGGGTCGCCCGGGTGACGGGCTCCTACGTCGGCGAGAACAAGGAGTTCGCTCGGCAGTTCCTCGCAGGCGAGCTGGAGGTCGAGCTGATCCCCCAGGGGACGCTGGCCGAGCGGTTGCGGGCCGGCGGTTGCGGGATCCCCGCCTTCTACACGCCGGCCGGGGTCGGCACGCCCGTGGCCGAGGGCGGCCTCCCGTGGCGGCATGCGCGGGACGGCTCGGTGGCCGTGGCCTCGCCGCCCCGGGAGGTCCGGGAATTCGACGGGGTGCCCTACCTGCTCGAGCGCTCGATCACCACCGACTTCGCCCTCCTGCGGGCCACCCGTGGCGACCGGATGGGCAACCTCTTCTTCGACAAGTCGACCCGCAATTTCAACCCGCTGTGTGCCATGGCCGGGCGGATCGCCATCGCCGAGGTGGAGGAGTTGGTCGAGCCGGAGGAGCTCGATCCCGACGCCGTCCACGTCCCCGGGGTATTCGTCCAGCGAGTGGTCCAGGTCGTCTCGACGGGGGACAAGCCCATCGAGCGCCGCACCGTGCGCCCCGGGCTGGCGCCGTCCGACGCGCCGCGCTCGTCGGACGCCGCTGACGGTGTGCCGGCAGGAGCCGGGCGATGAGCCTCACCCGCGAGCAGCTGGCCGCCCGGGTCGCCGCCGACCTCCGCGACGGCGAGTACGTGAACTTGGGCATCGGGTTGCCGACCCTCATCCCGAACCACCTCCCGCCGGGCGTGCAGGTGGTGCTCCAGAGCGAGAACGGGATCCTGGGCGTCGGCCCCTACCCGGTCGAGGGCACCGAGGACCCTGACCTCATCAACGCGGGCAAGGAGACGGTGACCCTCGAGGCCGGGGGGTCCTTCTTCGACTCGGCCCTGTCTTTCGGCATGATCCGCGGCGGCCACATCGACACCGCTGTACTTGGCGCCCTCCAGGTCTCGGCCGCCGGCGACCTGGCCAACTGGATGGTCCCCGGCAAGATGGTGAAGGGCATGGGCGGCGCCATGGACCTCGTGCACGGGGTACGCCGGGTCATCGTGATGATGGAGCATGTCGCCCGGGACGGATCGCCCAAGATCGTGACCCGCTGCTCGCTGCCGCTCACCGGCGTGGGCGTGGTCGACCGCATCGTGACCGACCTCGCCGTGCTCGACGTCACCGCCGAGGGGCTGGTCCTGCGGGAGCTGGCGCCCGGGGTGACGGTCGCCGACGTGCGCGCCGCCACCGAGGCCGAGCTGGTCGTCCCCGAGGCGCCCTGGGCGACGCCGGTCGCCTGATCCCCCGTGCCCGGGGGGTCGACTTCGAGCGGTCGACGGGCGGCCGTCCCGGGCGATCTGGGCCCGCCGTCATGCAGCGTGGCTGCGCAGCTCAGCAGTTGCAGCGTGCGACGAAGTCCTCCTCGCCCCCTGCCAGCGATTGGCCGCGGGTCGCGTGGTCGGCTACGTGGGACGCCAGGACTCCGTACCGATCGCGATAGAGCTGCTTGACCTCGTCCTCCCACGAGCGCGATCCGTCGGCCCGGTACTCGAAAGGGAGATAGTGGACGCCCCAAGGCCGCGCATGGTCGGGCGACTGTGCTGCCAGGTCTAGGGCGGCGGTGAGCACGGCGCGCTGGTCCTCCGGGTCGTGCGGCCGGCCGGCCGGGCATCCCGGAGGGTAGTCCAGGAAAGCGGCGCGGGGTGGCTTGAACGCCTCGGCGATCTGGCGCACCGTGACCAGCGTGACCGTCGGGATGCCGCGCTTCTCCAGGGCCCGGGCGATGAGGCTCACCGAGCGGTGGCAGCCTGGGCAGAAGGCGGCCAGGAGCACGAGGTCCACCGACTGACGTTCGAGCTCGGCTGCGATCCTCGGCGCGGTGTCGAGCAGGAGCGGATCGAAGAGCGTGATCGACCCGACCATCGACACTGCGTCGTCGGCGAGCCGGCCGATCACCCCGTCTTTCTCCATCTCCACCAGCCGGTCACGCGGGTAGGCCACGGCGAGGTCGTCGTCGGCGAACGCCCGGATCGGCGACTCGTGGTCGAGCACGAGCGAGCCCGGTGCCGCATCGCGAGGCACGAGACGGAAGCTCAGGTCGTTGGTCACCCCGAGTGGCTCGTCGTCCACCAGCCGGACGCCGCAGCTGACGAACAACCCGACGGTGGCGTCCCGCACCGACATGCGCAGGGGCACCAGCGCCGGTGGTGGCAGGTCCGGAAGGGGCGGAGGGTCGAGGCCGATCCCGGCCGCGAACGAGTAGAAGTCGAAGGGCACGCCCGCCGCCTTTCGTCACTGGGTGAGCCCAACGCTACGTTTCGGGTCCGGCGGGGTCAAGTGAGAAGCCGCCATTCGGATCGTAAAGCTCCACGATGCGGACCGATGGCCTGTATAGTCGGCTCCAAGGCTGGTAGGGCGTCGCGGGATGCCGCAGGGCGACCCGACAGGAGCCACATGCGGGGCACCGCGCCGTCGCGGAGCCCGAGGAGGAGGGATGGCCAGGAAGGTCGCCGTCGAAGAGCATTTCGTGTGCCCTGAGCACGAGGAGTACGTCTCCACGGCATGGATGAGCCCGGAGATGCACGGCCGGATGATCGACCGCCTGTCGGATATTGGTGACCGGCGCCTGGCGGAGATGGATCGCACCGGCATCGAGCTCGCCGTCCTGTCGCTCGTCACCGAGGGGGTGCAGGCGGAGCCGGACGCGGCCAAGGCCGCGGCCAAGGCCTCGCGGGCCAACGACGTCCTCGCCGCCATCATCGAGCAGTACCCCGGACGGTTCAGTGGTCTGGCCGCCGTCTCGCTGCGCGACGTCGAGGGTGCCGCCAAGGAGCTCCGGCGGGCCATCACCGACCTCGGCCTCGTCGGGGTCTGTGTCAACGGCTTCACCACCGTCGACGGCGGAGGGGAGTACTACGACGATCCCAAGTTCCTTCCCTTCTGGCAGTGCCTGGCCGAGCTCGACGTGCCCTTGTACCTCCACCCGCGGTACCCGCTCCCGTCCCAGCGGAGCATCTACGAGGGGCGGCCCGAGCTGCTCGGCTCGACGTGGGGGTTCGGCGTCGAGACCGCCACCCACGCGCTCCGCCTGATCACGAGCGGCCTCTTCGACCGAGTCCCCGGGGCGACCGTCATCCTCGGGCACCTCGGCGAGACGCTGCCTTTCACCCTCCACCGGATGCAGGGCCGGATGAAAGCGCTACGGGGGTCCACACTGGCGCGACCTGTCACCGAGTACCTGCAGGAGAACTTCTACGTGGCCACCAGCGGGAACTTCCACACGCCGACGCTGCTGGGCGCGCTGCTGGAGCTCGGCTCCGAACGTGTCCTGTTCGCCGTCGACTATCCCTTCGAGGAGATGAGCGACGCCGCCACCTGGTTCGACCAGCTCCCGATCGCGCCGGCGGACCGGGAGAAGATCGGCGCCGGGAACGCCCGCCGGCTGCTCAAGCTCGACCAGTGACCGTGGCGAGACGTCCAGCCGCGGTACGGGGCACCGGCGCGGCGCCCGGCTCGGGCGCGGCGCCCGGCCGGGACCACCACCAGGGCGGGGTGCAGGTGATATCCCGGGTCACGGCCATCCTGCGGGCGCTCGCCGACGCTCCGTCCGGCCTCGGGATCGCCGAGCTCAGCCGGATCGTCGGGTTGCCTCGCTCGACCGTCTACCGCATCGTGGCAACGCTGGCCGACGACGGCTTCGTCACCAACGGGACCGGTCGGCGCGGGCTCCGGCTCGGTCCCGAGCTCGCCCACCTGGCGGCAGCGGCCCAGCGGGGACTCGCCGAGGCCGCGCATCCGCACATGGAGAAGATGGCGAACAACATGAACGAGACCGTCGACCTGGCGGTGTTCCAGCACGGCCAGGTGCGTTTCGTCGACCAGGTCGTGGGCAACCAGCGGCTGCGGGCCGAGGTGGTGATCGGGGAGCTGTTCCCGGCCTACTGCACGGCGAACGGCAAGGCGTTCCTCGCCGCGCTGCCCGACCAATCGCTGGACGCTGCCCTGGCGGCAACGCCGCTCATCCGGCGCACGCCCCACACGGTCGTCCGCCAGGCCGAGCTGCGGCGGCAGCTGGACGAGATCCGGGAGACCGGCGTGGCGTTCGACCGTGAGGAGCACACCCCCCAGATCTGCGCCGTGGGCGCGGTGATCCGGGACCAGCTCGGCCGGGTGGCCGCGGCCATCACCATCGCCACGCCGGCGGCCCGCTTCTACGGTCGGGAGGCCGAGCTCGCCGCGGTCCTCCTCGACGGCAAGGAGCAGGTCGAGGCGTCGCTGTAGCACCGTCGACATCGGGGCGGCCGTGCAGCCGCCAGGTGGGTCTCGGGGAGCGACGTGGCCGGTGCCTGCGGATGGGCGCCTCCATGGACGGGTAGTGCTGTCGGGTGCTCCAAGGCGCTGCCGGCGAATCGGCGAGTACTGGCTCCCGGCGGGCTGGTGAAGCGAGGGCCGGCGGCCGCCCGGCGAGAGGCGCCGACCGCGAGGTCGGGGCACGGTTCTTCGCCCACGTGCTCGCCGCCACCGGCGGCTTCGTCGACGCGGTCGGGTACATCGCCCTCTTCCACCTGTTCACCGCCCACGAGTCGGGCAACAGTGCCGGCCTCGGCGTGGCGCTGAGTGGCGGGGACTGGACCACCGCCTGGCGACGGGGTACCGCCATCGGTGCCTACGTGATCGGCGTCGGTGTCGGCACCGCCCTCGTCGAGCAGTGCCGCCGCCGCCGCCCGCGCTGGTCGGGCACGGTGCTCGCCGTCGCCGAGGTGTCGGCGCTCGCGGTTGCGCTCGGGATCGGGCAGGCGGTGGCGCCCGGTGGCGTCCTCTTGCCCGCCGACAGCGGGCCCTATGCCGCCGTCGCCGCCCTCCTGTCCGGCGCCATGGCGCTGCAGGCGGTCATGCTGCGCCGCGTCCGCGGCCGGATGGTCCGGACCACCTTCGTCACCGGCATCCTGACCAACATGGCCGAGACGTTCGTCGTGGCCTGGCACACCGCCGGCAGCGCGCACCGCCGTCACCTCCTGCGGTTCTCCCGTCTCCTCGGATCGGTTTGGACGGCCTACTTGGCCGGTGCGGTGGCGGGGGCCGGCGCAGAGCGCGCATGGTCGTTCGACGCGCTGGCGGTGCCGCTGGCCGCGGTCGCCGCGGTCGGCGCCTGGTACGCACGCGTCGGGTACGAGCCGAGCCTGCCGAATGAGGGGCTTCCCGACGAGGTGGAGTGAGCCCGAGAAGGGGCGGTCGCACGACCACGGGCGGCGGCGACGCGTGCGGGGGGGCAACCGTCTATCGCCCAACCCGGCCGGGTAGGGGTTCCGGCCCGTGGTACCTGCGGTCCCTCGCCCATGGAGGGCAGCTGCAGGGAACCAGGAGGTTCCCGCCGTCGGGGAGGTTCTGCGATGACCGCCGAGCAGGTGAGCTCCGGTTCAGCGGGGGGTGGGGGGGACCGCGCCCTCTACTCGTACGACGCCTATGTGCTCCGCCAGGTCCCGATCGGGGTGGTCCTGCCCCGTAGCAAGGAGGCATCGGCGCCACCACCGCCTACCCCGGGCGCCAGGTGGTGGCGTTCACCGGGGACGGCTCGCTCACCATGCAGCTGGGCGACTTCGTCACGGCGGTGCAGCACAGGCTCCCCATCAAGGTCGTCGTGATCAAGAGCGACACGCTGGGCCTCATCGAGTGGGAGCAGAGTGGGAGCAGATGGTCTACCGAGCTTCGAGGCCAGCCCGGGCCATGTCATCCCCGATCGCCTGGGCGAGGCCGTGTCCTCGGTAGCGGGAAGGCTCCGGAACCACGCCGATCCCGGGCATCCCCAGTGACGCCGAAATGCCCGGTGAACCAGTCCCGAGCGACAGCCGCCGCCTGCTGCAAGGTGCCGGGCTCCTCGAACAGGTGGCTCGCGCCCGGGATCACGGCCAGCCGGCACTCGCACCGTAGCTGCGAGCGTGCCGCCTGGTTGTGGCCGAGGACGACCGGGTCGTCCCCGCCCACGATGAGCAGCGTCGCCGCGCACACCTCGCCCAGGCGCGTCTCGGCGAGGTCCGGGCGCCCGCCCCGGGAGACGACGGCGGCGATGTTCGCGCCCTCGACGGCTGCTGCCCAGAGCGCCGCGCCGGCCCCGGTGCTGGCACCGAAGTAGCCGATCGGGAGCGTGGCCAGGCCGGGTCGGCCCCGCGTCCAGCGAGTGGCGTCGACCAGGCGACCGGCCAGCCGCTCGACGTGGACGACGTTCGCCCGGGATGCCGTTTCCTCGGCGGTGAGCAGGTCGAACAGGAGCGTGGCGACCCGGGCCCGGTGGAGCACGGCGGCCATGGCGCGGTTCCGGGGGCTGTGGCGGTCGCTGCCGCTCCCGTGGGCGAAGAGGACGACGCCGAGCGGCCGGTCGGGTACGACCAGGTGGCCGGGCAGCACCGACTGCTCCGCCGGGACCCCGACATCCGACGCCCGGGCGGCGCCATTGCCGGGTCCCGACTCGATCTCCATGCCTTCCCTCCTAGTCGCCCTTGCCAGCCGCTCGCGCGCCGGCGCCGTGTTCGGGCGCGTGGTGGGAAATGGGCATAGTGGTGCTGCACCGGCTGGTCGCGTCGACCCGGCGAGAACGGTCGGCGCGCGAGACCATCCAGCGAAAGTGGGCGGATGACGAACGCGACCGACGACCGCGACGCGCCGGCGTCCGGCGGCGACCGAGCCGAAGATCGCTCCCGGGCTGCCGGCCGGTTCGGTCGCTGGCGCTGGCCTCGGTGGCTGCCGCCGCCGAAGGTCCTCCTCGTCGTGGTGATCGTGGTGGCCTTCGCCGTGCTCCTCTACCGCATTCGGTCGGAGCTGGCCACTGCCTTCCACCGGGTCAGCCCGGCCGGGCTGCCGTGGCTCGTCCCGGCCATCCTGGCCGAGGTCGCCTCCTTCCTCTGCTACGCCGGGGTGCAACGCCGGCTCCTCGTCGCCGGTGGGGCCCACCTGCGGCGGCGGACGATGGTCAGCCTCACCGTCGCCGCCACCGGGCTGACCAACCTCGTCCCGGGCGGCACGGCGCCGGCCAGCGGGTGGCTGGTGACCCAGTACCGGCGGCACGACGTACCGCTGCCGCTCGCCCTCTGGGCCGTCATCGCCGGCGGGTTCGCCGCCTCCCTTTCGGTGCTCCTGATCCTGCTCTGCGGCGCCACGATCGCCGGGCTGCTGGGGCCTTGGGTCTTCGCCGCCTTCCTCTTCCTGCTGGCGTCGGCGGGCGTCGCCGGGGTCGTGGCCTCCCACCATCTCCCGGCCGTGCGCCGGTGGCTGGACCGGGAGCGACGCCTGCCGGGGCTGCGCCTGGCCCGTCGGGCGGCGCACCACAGCGGCGAGATCATGCAGTTCCGGGCCACGGTCCCCGGCGGGGCGTGGGTCTACGTGCTGAGCATCGGCAACTGGACCCTCGACGTGGTGGTGCTGGCGGCAGCGTTCCTGGTCGTCGCCTTGCCCGTGCCGTGGCGGGCGCTCCTGTTCGCCTATGCCGCGGCGCAGGTCGCCGGTGCCCTGGCGCCGGTCCCCGGCGGGATCGGCTTCGTCGAGGGCGGGATGATCGGGGCCTTCGCCGCTGCCGGGACGCCGGCCGGCGAGGCCGTGGTGGCCACCGTCATCTACCGGCTCATCACGACCCTCGGGATGGCTGGCATCGGCTCGGCCGCCCTCTTCGTGGTGAACCGCCGGGAGCCCGTCCGGGCCGAGCTGCGGGGCGAGGCAGCGGCCCTCGCCCGGCGAGCCGAGGCGGCGCCGCCGGACACCGCCGACCCGCCGGCGGGCGGCAGACCCTAACGTGGTGGCCGCTCCGGTGCGAAGATGACGGACGCCACGCACAGCGCGCTACGGCGCGGGGTCAGGAGGACGCCTATGCAGTCGACGATCACCGTCAACGGCAGCACGGAGACGCACGATGTCGAGACACGGACGCTCCTGGTGCACTACCTGCGCGAGGTGCGGGGGCTGACCGGGACCAACGTCGGCTGTGACACGACCTCCTGCGGCGCGTGCACGGTGCTGCTCGAGGGCGAGTCGGTCAAGTCCTGCACGATGCTGGCGGCGCAGGCCGACGGCCGCACGGTGACCACCATCGAGGGCATGGCCCGGCCGGACGGCACCCTGCACCCGATCCAGGAGGCGTTCCACCACCACCACGGTCTCCAGTGCGGCTACTGCACGCCGGGCATGGTCATGGCCGCCGCCTCCTTCCTCACCGAGCACCCCCGGCCGACGGAGTCGGAGGTGCGCGAGGGGCTCGAGGGCAACCTGTGCCGGTGCACCGGCTTCCACAACATCGTCCAGGCGATCCTGGCTGCGGCCGGGAGCGAGGGGTTGGTGCCGTGATCCCGGCCACCTTCGAGT
>JBOGGF010000331.1:0-4390 GCA_050743965.1 Acidimicrobiales bacterium | reverse complement strand
TGCGCCCAGCGGATGAAGTGCGCCCGGATCGCCTCGGCGGTCGTGGCGAACGCCCGCAGCCAGCCGCGCACCTTCTCTCTTGACACGCCGAGCGAGGCGGCGATCAGGCGCTGGCCGGCACCCTCGGAGTGGTGGGCGATGGCCGCGCCGATCACCTCGACGTGGTCGCGCCGGCGCAACAGGGACGAGTCGGGCAGCAGCACGTGGGTCTTCGCCTTGGGGTGGGCCCGGCAGATCGAGCGCCGGGGAGCGAACCGCACCACCTCGCCACCCAGAAGGTTCAGGTCCCGGGCGCACGAGTGCCCCCAGGGCCCGAGTGGTCCCTCGCATTCCGGGCAGGCCAGCCGACCCGCCAGGAGATCCCGCTCGACGGCGGCTTCGTCAGTCCCTACGATTAGCACGGGTGCCTCCGGGCATCTGCTGAAGGGCCTCCCGCATCTCTCGCAAAAGATGGGCGGGGGGCTCTTGCGCGTTTAGGTCGCGCCCAGCCTGGTCCGGATCACCGCCCGGCGCACACCCGCGCCATCACCGAGAGTGTCGTCAGGGAACGCTCGCGTGCTCAGTGGCAGTGGCATATAACACCGCCCGAGATCAGGGAACTGCGTGAGCTGACCCGCTACCGGAAGGCCGAGACCGACACCCGGGCCCGGGAGATCCAGCGTCTGGAGAAGGTCCTCCAAGACGCCGGCATCAAGCTCACCTCGGTTGCGTCGTCGGTGTGGTCGAAGTCCTCGCGGGCGATGATCGAGGCCTTGATCGCCGGCGAGCGGGACTCCGAGGTCCTGGCCGAGATGGCCAAGGGGGTGATGCGCAAGAAGATCGACCGGCTCGGGGTCGCCTTGGAGGGCAACTTCGGGCGCCACCACGCGTTGCTCTGCCGCCAGATCATCGACCACCTCGACTTTCTGGACCGCTCCATCGCCACGCTCACCGCCGAGATTTGCGCGCGCCTCGTCCCTTTCGCCCCGAAGGTCACGCTCCTCACCTCGATCCCGGGGATCTCGGAGGTGACCGCCCAGGTGATCGTGGCCGAGACGGGCGCTGACATGGCGAGGTTCCCCACCGCGGGGCACCTGTGCGCCTGGGCCGGGGTGGCGCCGGCCAGCCACGAATCGGCCGGCAAGCGCCGACCCGCCGGCACCCGGCACGGCTCGCCCTATCTCCGGCGGACCTTGATCGAGGCGACACGGGCGGCGGCGCGGTCCAAGGGCTCCTACTACTCGGCCCAATACTCCCGGATCGCCCGTCGGCGCGGTCCGAACAAGGCAGCGGTGGCGGTCGCCCACTCGATGCTCGAGACCGCCTGGCACCTGCTCACGACCGGTGCCCTCTACGAAGACCCCGGTGCCGGCTACTTCGAGCGCCGTCACGATCCTGCGATTGAGGCGAAGCGGCTCCAGCGCAGGATCGAGGCCCTCGGGTTCGCCGTCACCATCGCAGAGGTGGCCGCGTAGCCACACCCACCGACAACTTCACGTCCTCACCGCACCGACGGGTGCCTCGTGTCGCGCGCCCAAGCGCCACTGGGGCATCGGCATTTCACCCGAGTAGGGCAACTGCATAGGCATGCACAGGGCATGCCTATGCAACGCTTCGCCCAACCCACGCCTCGGCCGCGAAGCCGCAGCGTACGGGCCGCTCGCGTCCGCGCCACCCTACGTATGCTGCATACGCAACGGCTGAGTAGGTCCCCACAAACTGTCCCCACAAACACAGAAGCCGCCGACCAAACATGCTGGTCAGCGGCCTATGCGTACGCAAGAAGGCGCAGAAAACGCCCTCACTTGGTGGCGGGGGGCATCGACCAACGTGCGACCGTCGGGTTCATGACCCGATGAAGGCGCTGGTAGGGACGCCGTGCCTATGCAGCTGCATACGCACGCGCCTGCTCAACTCCGGACGGCTCGATGATCAGTCCCGAGAAACTCGATCCTGGCTACCAGTCCGGTCCGCCAAGGTTGTGCAGGTCGTCGCTCTGGAGCACGTGGTACACGTCCCCGGCATCGCGTTCGTCCACCACCTCGTCGGTGACGAGCTGCCTGAGCAGGTCCCGGGTCCGCCGTCCGGGTACGCCGGTCAGCGCTTCCCAGACCGTGAGTGCGTCTTCGTCGTCGCTGGCGAAGCCGAGCGACCTCGTCGCGGCGATGGCGATGGACGCGGACTCGCCCGCGTCGAGACGGCGGGCCTTGGCGCCGAGTGAACGACGCCACTCCCGATCTTCCAGCCGGCGGGACTGGAGACGGACGGCGAGCTTCAGCTCGTCGTCGTCGAGCGTCAGCACATTGAGCTTGTCTGGGGCGAGGTCCAGAAGACAATCGAGTCCCTGTGCAGCTGCGAGCGCACGGCTGGCCACCCCCGAACCGAACCCTGCTTGGTCGGCCTGGCGCAGGAGTGCGGTCCGGATGCGACGCAGCTCGCTCGGATCGTCGGGCTCCGTCCCGTGGACGCCGTCGGCAATGAGGACCGTGCCGCCGCACACCTGGAGCAGGTGGTGGGACCAGCCGATCACCGCGAAGCTGCGGGCAACCGAGGCGTCGACCAGCATGACCGCCAACGCTCATCGCTCACGATTGGCGAACGCAGCATCCTCGAGGTCCTTTTGGACTCGTCGCTCGCCTTCCTCCGGCCCGGGTCGGGCAAGGAGCTGGCGGATCTCTTCGGTGCTCGTGCCGAGCACCTCCGCCGCGTCGCCCGGCGTGATGGCCCCACGTTCCAGCGCGGCACGCACGAGCAACAGGACCCGGGTCGGCTGAGCTTGTAGGGGATGGAGGTCGTAGCTGCCCATGTCCGCTGGATGCACGCGATAGCCGAGGGCCAGTGCCAGCCGGCTCGGGGAGGCCTCCGCCAGGACTTCGAAGTCGCTCCGCGTGATCAGCTTCTCCTGGAGGAGCCGCACCCGAAGCGTGGCGAAGCTCACGCCGAAGTGCCGCTGGAGGTGCACGACGAGCGTCGGGCTGGCAAGGTCGTCGAACGGCGCCAGCCCGCCGACCACCCGTCGTAGCTCGTCGCTCGGCACGAGGAACTCCCCGGCGAAGGCGTCCGCGAATCGCTCGCGGCCGTGGTCCTCCCCGGGCATCGAGACCACGACGTCTGCTGCCTGGGAGTGGAAGTAGGCGTGGGCGAGCTCGTGAGCCAGGGTGAAGACCTGTCGGCCGAGGGTCATCTGGGAGTTGGAAGCGATGCAGAAACCCGCCTCGGGATGGTTGTAGAAGAACCCCGAGGGTGCCTCCCCTAGGTCGGCGCCGAGCGGGAGCCGCCAGATGAGCACGTGTTCGTCGAGCACCTGGAACGGGTCACCGAGCGCTCCGCCGCCCAGGTTGAGCTGGCGGCGAAGCTGACGGGCTGCCCAGGCGCCCTCCTTGCCACTTGCGCCGCGCGCCGCAGCGAACGGGCTGCGACCCGGGCCCGGCAGCACCGTGCCCATCTCCCCAGCCAGCTCGACGTACTCGGATACACGCTGCTCGAACAACCGGAGTCCACCCTGCGCGCTCTCGCCGAGATCCCTCGGTGCAGCCCGGAAGAGCATCCCGCTCACGTCGACTCCCGCCCCAGCCAGCTCCTCACCTGCCAGCAAGGACTCCAGCGTCGTCCCATAGAGGCGGGCCAATGCTGCAGCTACGTTGAGCGAGACCTGGCGGCGTCCTGCCTCGTAGTAGTTGAGCAGAACCCGGTTGATCCCCACCGCCTCGGCCGCCGCCTCCTGCGACAGCCCAGCCCGCTCTCTACCCGTACGCAACATCTGACCGATCGAGTCCAGCACACACCTCCTTGGTGTTACAATCCTGTCGTTGTCCTTGATCAGTGTAACCATGATCAGGGACAGACCGCACACGGGAGGGGAGGTGACAACCATGACCGATCGCAGGGCAGGCCCGAAGCAGGGCCCCTATGTCAGTAAAGAGCCGCGGGCACGCAACCAGGACGGGACCTGGCGCAAGAAGCGCAGCGACGCGGGTAAGCCGAAGCCATCACCGAAGAAGGGCAAGTGATCACTGTGGGATACCCGACGGCCACCTACCGAGTGCGGGTACCCGACACACGAACCGATGAGAGGAGAGACCTGGTCCTCAATGCGTCGGCACCCTAAATGCGATGGCCAGTTCCACGGGTCGATGCACGGTCTCGGTCATCGTGGCCGGTCTACCGACCGAGGCCGGTGAGGTAGGCCACTGGTTCGGCGAGCCATCGCTGCGGTTGAGGTCCCGACCAGGCCATCGTGGTGGCATCTTCCAGCCCACCGGCCCGGGACCAGCGGCCCCCGCAGTCTGTTCTTGCCTCCCCAGCAGCCCCCTATCGAACCGTGCATGCGGTTCTCCCGCACACGGCTCTCCGACACCGTTCACCGCAAGGCATGCGCACGCCAGTAGCGCACCGTTCCCGTGAGCCGGTA
>JBOGGF010000330.1:0-1850 GCA_050743965.1 Acidimicrobiales bacterium | reverse complement strand
CCGAGCTCGGTGACCGGAGGCAGGCGGCGATCGCTCATCCGGACGCCAGCTTGGTCATGATCACCAGCGTGGCGACATGCATCGCGCCGAGGATGCCCGCGCAGTAGATGAATCGCTTCATCAGCTGCTCGATCACGTGTGGGTTGGGGCGGGGCTTCTTGAGCTCGAACAGAACCGCGATGTTGGCCGGCTCGAGTAGACCGAGCGCGAGCACGGACATCACGCCGACGACGATGTAGCTCGCGACCACCCAGCCGTGGTTCTGGGAGACGGACAGGACGTTCCCGGTCTTGACTCCGAGCTGCCAGCCGGCGGCGAGCGTGGCCGTCACCACCGTCGGCATGATCAGGAGCATCTTCGGCATCAGCCGGGTGGTCACCTCGACACGAGCGGGGATCGACAGCCGCCCCAGGATGGGGCCGAGCACGAAGCCGAGGAACAGGTCGACCACCGTCCACGCCGCCCCGCCCACCACATGGAAGAAGTCGATCCCCCACCTGGCGTCGGTGGCGATGGCGACCACAAGCCCGATCAGGACGACCCCGACGATGGGCAGCCCGCGAAGGGGTACCACCTGGAAGGCCGGCGGGGCCGGCGCTTGCGGCGCCCCCACCGCAGGTGCGGTGAGCGGTCCGGACAGCTGGTCGGTCATGTGTTGCCCCCCTCGCACCCGCGACGCCGACCGAAGACTAGACGGTGGCGGCCTCGTCCGTCGGGTTCCCTGCGGGGACCGAGGTGCTGTCGTCGTCGAGCGCCAACTCATCGGGCTCGTGGCCGCCTCGGCCACGCCGGCACCCCAGCCGGGCGTGACGGACCAGACGATCCGGCGGGCTGGAGCGAGCAGTGACGATCCAGCCGGGTGGCCGCAGGAGGATCATGGCGGTGGCGTAGCGAACGGGTCGGTGCGCCAGCGGGCGTCGAGGGCGGGGTGGTCGGCGTCGACCACGACCCCAACGGGACCATCCGGCCGCCTACGCCGGCGGCCTGAGCATTCGGGAACGCTGCGCGTCGTCGTCGGCCCGGGGCTGGGCGTGGCTCCAAGAAGGTGCTAGGCGTGAACACCGGACTCCGTCCCCGGTCACCATGATGTAGTGGTAGTTCCTGCCTACGCGCGAATGTGCACCGGCGGATTGGGCCGGCGTTTGTCGGATCCGCTGGGCCTCGTTCGTAGAGCGGGTGGAGGGTGGTCGATGGGACCGCCCCACGAGCTAAGGAGTTGTGATGGCCGAGTACCTCATCTTCTTCAACGACGAGTGGGTGACCGCTGCCAGCGACGAACAGTGGCAGGAGAGATCCCGTGGCGCGCGTGCCGTGGTCGAGGAGATGAAGGCGGCTGGGGTCTTCATCTTCACTGGCGGCCTCGACAACGATGCGCCGGCTTTCCACGTGGAGCCGCAGGGCGGCGCGCCGGTCTTCACGGACGGGCCGTACGCTGAGACCAAGGAGACGTTCGGTGGTTTCGCCGCGGTGGATGTGCCCGACGAGGCTGCTGCTCGCTACTGGGCGGGCCGGGTCGCGGTGGCCTGCGACTGGCCGCAGGAGGTGCGGATCTTCCGCACTCCTGCCCAGGTCCCGACGCCCGACGCCGACCGCGGGGCTGCAGCCACGAGGGAGGTCTGAGATGCCGCAGTACCTGATGTCTGTGCATGGCATGGACTCGGACTACGAGCCCGAGACCGGCAAGTTCGGTGCGCACGCCTCGGCAGAGGAAGCCGAGTCGGCCTTGGCCGCCACCAGGGTGTTCAACCAGAAGTTGGTCGCGGGGCGCCACTTCGTCTTCGCCGGCGGACTGCGCTCGGCTTCCACGGCGACAGTGGTCGACGGCACTGGCGACAGGCCGGTCTACACCG
>JBOGGF010000329.1:0-21509 GCA_050743965.1 Acidimicrobiales bacterium | reverse complement strand
GGGTGGGTTCGCCCCCGACCTCCCGTCGAACGAGGAGGCGGTGAAGGTCCTGCTCGAGGCGATCGAAGCGGCCGGAAGGGTTCCCGGGCACGAGATCGCCGTCGCCCTCGACCCGGCTACCAGCGAGCTGTGGAAGGACGGGGCCTACGTGCTCTCCGGCGAGGGTCGCACGCTCGCTCCCGCCGAGATGGTCGGCTACTGGGTCGACCTCGTCGACCGCTACCCGATCGTCTGCCTGGAGGACGGGATGGCAGAGGAGGACTGGGAAGGCTGGGCCGACCTCACGGCGGCCCTCGGCAGCCGCCTGCAGCTGGTGGGGGACGACGTGTTCGTGACCAACGTCGAGCTGATCGAGCGTGGCATCCGCTCGGGAGTGGCCAACGCCGTGCTTATCAAGCCCAACCAGATCGGCACGCTCACCGAGACGCTCGACGCGGTCGACCTGGCCCACCGGGCCTCGTACGGTTCGGTGATCTCGCACCGGTCGGGGGAGACCGAGGACACCTCGATCGCCGACCTGGCCGTGGCGGTGAACGCCGGGCAGATCAAGACCGGGGCGCCCTGCCGGTCGGACCGGGTGGCCAAGTACAACCAGCTCCTCCGCATCGAAGAGGACTTGGGCGGGTCGGCGTCCTTCCCCGGCGCCGCCGCCCTGGCCGGTGGCCGGCGTGGCAGCGGGTAGGGCGCCGCACGGTCGGGCCCGCCGCCAACCTGCCCGCTCGGGACCGGTCAGCCGGACGGAACGGCGAAGAGCGGCGAAGATCCGCCGTTCCCGGCTGATGCTGGCGGTGTCGGTCGTGGTCTCGCTGGTGATCGTCGTCGCCTGGTTCCCGGCGACGGAGCTCATGCACCAGCACAGGCAGCTGGCGACGGCCACCACCCAGCTCGACGAGGTCCAGCACCAGAATCAGGCGCTGGCCCAGGAGCAGCACCGACTGAAGAACCCCGCCGAGGTGTCCCGGATCGCCCGGCAGCAGTACGCGCTTGCCGCGCCAGGTGGCACGCCCTACCAGGTGCTGCCCCCGACAAGCTCCAAGTCGTCGCCGGGTACGGCGTACCCGACCGATCCCGGCCAGTCGGCGCCGGTGGCGCCTTCGGGTGACTCCGAGCTACCGCCGGGCACGACCTCCTCCCGAGCGCCAAGGGGCGGATCAGCCAGTGCGGCGGCGCCCACGTTCGCCGGCCGCGTGCTCCAGACGCTCGAGTTCTGGCGATGATCGAGGTGTCGACCGCGCCACCCTCCGCGGGGGGAGGGACCGGCGAGGACACCGAGGCCGTCGCCGTACTGCTCGGTCGTCCGCCGGCTGGCGCGTTCATCGTCGCCGTGCGCCGGCCCGGCGGTTCGCCGATGGTGATCGCCAACACTCCACTCCTCGACGACGGCACGCCCATGCCGACTCGCTACTGGCTGGTCGACCCGGAGCTACGTGGAGCGGTGAGCCGCATGGAGTCGGCCGGAGGCGTCCGCCAGGCCGAGCAGGCGGTCGACCCCGAGGAGCTCGCCCAGGCCCACGCTCGCTACGCGGCGGAGCGGGACGCCCTCGTGCCACCCGACCACGAGGGCCCGCGCCCGAGCGGCGGGGTGGGTGGCACCCGCCAAGGGGTGAAGTGCCTGCACGCCCATCTGGCCTGGTGGCTGGCCGGCGGCGACGACCCCGTGGGGGAGTGGGTGGCCCGCAAGCTGGGGCTTGGCCGCCCGGCCGCAGGGGACGTGGAGTAGCATGCGACCGGCCGGTGAACGGGTCTCGGAGGCGCAGGGGCACCGGGTCGTCATCCCAGGCGAGCTGGGCGTGCCGATGCCGTGCGCCCGGACCAGGGACTGGGTCGGAGACTCGGTCGACCCGACCCGATAGCACGACATGGCACACTCCGAGGCGGCGGTAGCCGTCATCACCAGGACCAAGGACCGCCCGCTCTTGCTGGACCGGGCCGTCCGGAGCGTCATGCAGCAGTCGGCGCGGGACCTCCACCACGTCGTCGTGAACGACGGCGGCGATCCCGACGCGGTGGAGCAAGTCGTGGCCCGCCGGAAGGACGTCATCGGCGACCGCCTGACCGTCGTGCACCACCCTGTGTCCAAGGGCATGGAGGCGGCGACCAACGCAGGCATCGCCGCATCCAGCTCGACGTACGTGGCGATCCTCGACGACGACGACACCTGGCACCCGCGGTTCCTGGAGGCGACCATCGACGCGATGCGCCGCTCCGGGCGCCCGGGCGCGGTCACGGCCACCGAGATCATCCTGGAGGAGGTGGACGAGACGGGCATCCGTACCGTGGGCTCGACCCCCTTCGTCACCGACACACACCTGATCCGCGGCGTGCGCCACTCGGGCAACGTCGCCGAGTGGCCGTACGAGGACCGGGGGGAACGGGTGGACGTGCTGCGGGCCAACCGCGGCCCACGGACCAGCCTCTTCGCCATGCTCGAGGGCAACCAGTTCACGAGTAACGCCTTCGTGTACGCCCGCTCGGCCCTGGCCGAGGTGGGGCTGTACGACGAGTCGCTGCCGGTGCTGGGCGATTGGGACTTCAACGTCCGCTTCCTCCGTCGCTTCGACGTCGAGCGGATCGACCGGCCCCTCGCCTACTACCACCACCGGGTGGGGCGGTCGGACCAGCTCACCAACACCGTCAACGACCCGGAGCGCTCCCACGACCGGGTGCGCGAGCAGCTGCTCAACCGGTACCTGCGTGGCGACCTGGCCAGCGGCGCCCTGGGTCTGGGCACCCTCGCCAACCTCCTGCACGAGGCCAAGTCGACGGCGGCCTTCGACCATGCCGCCTACGACGACCTGCGCGACGACCTGGCCAGCGTGGCGGCGTCGGCGGAGTCGGCGTCGGGATCGGTCGCCGGCGAGCTGGACGTGCTCGGGTGGCGGCTGGGAGAGGTGGACCGTCACGTCAGCCGGGCCGAGGACATCGTCCTGCACGAGTCCAGCGCGGCGACGCTCGAGCGCCGGCTCCGGACGGTCGCCCGCTCGGTCCCGCGGCGCGCCGTGCGCCGGGGGCTGCGGGGGCTCACGCGCCGG
Source organism: Acidimicrobiales bacterium (assembly GCA_050743965.1). Classification (GTDB taxonomy): domain Bacteria; phylum Actinomycetota; class Acidimicrobiia; order Acidimicrobiales; family RAAP-2; genus DAHUZJ01. The sequence goes on along the minus strand of JBOGGF010000329.1, from coordinate 18,477 downwards.
CCGGTGCCGGGCCCGGACGGTGACGACCGGTGACCGAGGACCGCCGCCTCCTGGTGAAGGAGGCCGACGTCGTGGCCTTCGACCTGTTCGACACGCTGTTCGTACGGTCGGTGGCCCGGCCCCGGGACGCCTTCCGCCTGGCCCAGGAGCTGCTCAACGATCGTTCCGACTGGTACCTGACGGACGAGCTCGCCCCTCTGCGCCTGGAAGCCGAGCTCTCGTTGCGTGAGGAGGCGGTGGCCGCCGGGCGCAGCGCCGACGGCGTGACTATGGACGCCATCTACTCGAGAGTGGGGCAGATGGGCGCGCTCCCGCAGGAGCTCACGGCGGCGCTGATGGCGGCGGAGCTCGACGCGGAGCGGCTCCTCTTGCAGCCGACCGAGACGATCGTGCTACTGCGGTTCGCGATCGACCAAGGCAAGGACGTCGTCGCGGTGAGCGACACCTACCTGCCCCGGGGGTTCGTCGCTGAGCTCCTCGCCGGCGCGGGAGTTCACGGCGGACACGAGCTGTGGCTGTCGTCCGAGCACCAGGCGTCGAAGGCCGACGGCAGTCTCTGGGCGTCGCTCGTGGCGAGTCGGCGAGGTCGCGACATCCTGCACTTCGGCGACAACGAGGTCAGTGACCTCATCCAAGCTCGAGCCTTCGGAATCAAGGTAGTGCCGGAGGTCAACCGACCTGATGCACTACGGCGGGGCGTCGGGAGCGCCGGGGCGCTCCACGGGCAGTGGACGTTCGATCACCTGGTGGCCGACGGCTGCCGACTGAAGAACGTCCATCGGAGCCTCGTTGCTGGGCTCGCTGCCAACCGGCTTGGCGCGGCTGCAGAAGAATCGTCGGCTGGCGCGGTGGGCTATGGAGCGTTCGGGCCATTGCTCCTCGGCTACGTGCAATGGCTCCACCGGGCTGCGCGGGCAGCGGGGCATGACCGACTCTTCTTCCTGGCACGCGACGGTCGGGTCATGCAAGAGGCCTACACGGCTCACTGGGGAAGCGAGGCCCTTCCGAGCACCTACCTCCTGGCGTCGCGGCGAGTGTTCAACCTGGCTGCTATCGGACAGACGCTCAACAATCGCGACGTGGACTTCCTCACTCAGACCTCGTGGCGGATGCCCGTGGGGGAGTACTTCTCGCGGCTGGCGCTACCAGCGGTGGAGGCGGAGGCCCGTCGGCTGCTCGAACGGTTGGGCCTCTCCCCAGATGACCCTGGGGAGGTGCACGGGGCAGAGTTGCGTGCCGTGTTCTGGCAGCTGGAGGACCACCTGGTCGCTGCCGCTGCGTCAGAGCGTGAGCGACTGCTGGAGTACTGGGAGGTCGCCGGTCTCTTGGCGACCGCACGACCCGGGCTGGTGGACATCGGCTGGCACGGATCCCTCCAGCGAGGGGCGCAGCGGGTTCTCGCCCACGCGGGCATCGAACGGCCCCTCGGTGGCCTGTACTTCGGTCTCCATGCCGAGCGTCCCATAGGATCCTGCGAACCGATGCAGGCCTTCGTCGACGGGGCGGCGCCGGGTGACGGCATCCTGTACCGCGACCTGGTCGCGGGATCCGTCGCTCCGCTCGAGTTCTGCTTCACCGGTCCCGAGGGGACGGTCATCGGCCTCGATGGCGCAGGCGGAGACTTCTCGGGTGAACCGAAGGGCCGGCGGTTCGTGGGCCGGCATGCCGACGATCGGCTTGGGGCAGCCGATGCAGTGGTGCTCGACCAGTTGCAGCGGGCGGCGATCGACTTCGTACGGGACTTCCGCCAAGCCACGGCCGACATGCCCACGACCGTGTCGAGCATCGAGCGGGACGTCGCAGCCGAGAACATGGTGATGCTCCTTTCGGTGCCGACGGCCATGGCTGCGGACGTGCTCGGCCGGCGCCGCCATTCGGACGGCTTCGGCGTGGGAGTGGCGTGGAAGTTGATCGGTGCGCCCAGTCGTGAGGCGGCGTGGTATGAGGAGGAGCCGCACCAACTGGCCGACGAGCTCGCCGATGCGGACTGGCGGGCGGGGTTCGTGGCGAATGCCCAGGCCATGGGGCTGTCGGCCAATTGAGGGACGGGCTCGGCCGCATCCTGAGGCGACATTGGCCCGAGCTCGCCCTGGGTGCCGGCTACGTAGCCGCCAACCTCTCCTTGAGCTTGACCGGGCGACCGCACGTCGCCATCTTCAACGACAGCGCCACCTACCTCGTCCCGAGCTTCACTGGAAGCTCGGGACGGCTCTGGTTCGTGCCGGTCCTCTACTGGCTGGCCGGGAGCGACGGCGCCCGCGTGGTGCTCCAGACCGTCGTGGGCACGTGCTGCTGGCTCGCGCTGGCGGCAGTGTTGGCGAGGATGCTCACTGCGCGGGCTCTCCGACGGGCCGGGGTGGGCATCGTGCTGCTCGTCGGCCTCTCGCCGGAGGTGGTCCAGTGGAACCGGGCCATCCTCAGCGAGTCACTTGCGATCTCGGTCAGCGTGGCGCTCCTGGCCGCGTCCATCTGGCTGCTCGCGCGGCGCTCATGGTGCGCACTGGCGGTGTGGCTCACGCTGGTACTGGCGTGGGCGTTCTCGCGACAGGTCCAGGCCCTGATCGTGGTCGTGCTCGCTTTCCCGTTGCTGGTGATGGCCGTACGGCGGCCGGCGGTCCGGAAGAAGTACCTGGTGGGCGCGGCCGCGGTGGTGGCGATCGCCAGTTGGGGTGTCGTCGCCTCCCTGCAGGCAAGCTCGATCACTCGCTTCAACGCCATCGCCATCGTCCGCTACCGGGTCGAGACCCACCCCGGCGAGTTGCAGTACCTCGAAGCGCGAGGATTGCCGATGGTGGCGCCGCTCCGGGCCCCCATCCCGTTCGGCCCGGCCGGGCTGCCCGTCAACGTGACCGAGCACGCGAACCCGACCGACATGACTCACCTCCTCGCCAGTCCACAACTCGTGGACTGGATCGATCAACGTTGGGACGGCGTCTACGCAAGGTATCTCGTGACCCATCCGGCCACGGCACTCGGTCCGCCGATCGCCAACGCGCCCGCGCTCATGACCGTCGATCCGGGCTATGTGCAGGGGAAGGAGCTGCCGGTGTGGCTCCTCGACGTCACCTACGGTGCGTCGCCCGCCTACCTTCTCGTGTTGTTCGGGCTGGCGGTCATCGTCGCGGTGGCGGCCGGCGCCCGGGGAAGGGCGTCGGCGACCCTATGGTTGCTCGGCGCGGCGCTCGCGTTCGACTACCTGTGGTGTGCGGCTGTCTGGAACCTCTCGGCGTCCGAGTTGCCGCGCCTGTACGACCCCCAGGCGGTGGTCGCCCACGTCCTACTCGACGCCCTGCTGCTGGCAGGCGTCGACTCCTGGTGGCGAGGCTCCCGAGTGCGCCACCGGCGGGGGCGGCATCGGGAGGACGAGGAATGCAAGCCGACCGAGGGGACCCAGAGCCTGGTGCCCGTGGGGGTCCCGTCAGACCGATGAGCTGGGTCTTCCGGTGGCGTGACGACGCCGGACCGCGACCGCCTCGATGACCCGACCCGTCGTGCCGGCGTCCGGCGCCACGCTCGTGATCCGCACCCCGACTCGATCGTCGGGTCCGGCGTCGTCCGCCGTGATCTCGACGGGCAGCTCGCGCGGCCCCTTGACGTCACGGCTGGTGAGGGACTGCCGCGCGAGCACCCGGTCGCCGACCATCACCTCGACGACCGCGACCTCGACAGGCTGGACCTGCGGTCCGTCGAGTGCAGGCTGCTCGGAGCGCCTCGCAAGTGCGCGCCGTCGCCAGCTGCGCGGCAGGGGATCGCTCGGCTCGACCCGCGCCGGTCCCCCGACCTGTACGGTCACCAAGTAGGGCCCCGGCGGGAGCCTCCAGTTGGGGCCATAGGCGGCGACGCCCCCGTCGCCGGCCACCAGGTGGACCTGACCAGCCTTGCGCTGACCGGCCTCACCTGCGGCCATGAACGGGAGCCACTGGGGGAGCGGCAAGTCTTCGAGCTCGCTGTGTGGGGCCGGGCTGGTGCACTCGACGAGGACGGCGCCGACCGTGAGGTCGACCCGCCCGCGCGAGAGCAGCCGGAGCTCGACGCCGTCGAGGAGCGAGCCGTCGAGGAGCGCGGTGGGAACCGAGAACGTGACGGTGAGGGCACCACGGTCCAGGTCGTCGAAGGTGGCGGCGGTTGCGCCGGTGACGTAGCCGTCCACGTAGACCTCGGCGATGAGCGCCTGTTCGTCCGCCGGCACTCCTGGCGGTCGTGGCCGGACCTCGAGCTCCACCGTCAGGCGGTAGTCGCCGGGATCGAGCTGGGCACGAGGACCGAACAGGACGAATCCAGCGAGGTCGGCGGACGTTCGAGCGACCTTCGGTGCGTCGGCACCATCGCGTACCCCGCCGGCGGGGTACGCGGGTATGGCTACGGGGCCGCGTTCGAGCGACCCGAGCCAGTCGACGGCGGGCACGGGGAACGACGGAGCGCCGTGGACCGGTGGAGGGGCCGACGCGGCGTCGTCCCGGAGCAAGCGCGGGACCTGGATCTCCGCCCGCCCGTAGGCGTCCTGCGCCCAGGCTCGGAGCTCCCCCACCGTGCCCGGATCGAACGGATCGGGCGGCAGGGGACCGGGGCCGGCCTCCGCCACTGCCAGGTCACGGGCGTAGAGCGCGCGCAAGCTGTCGTAGACGGGGGTGGCATCGGCGAGGTGGTCGAAGGCGAACGGGATCCGGTGCACGTCGTCGAAGCCCGCGGCGAAGAGTCGTTCGGCGTAGTCGGTGCACAGCTCGTCCAGCAGCGGATCGGCCGCCCGCCGGACGCGCGGGCTCGCCCGGACCTCGTAGCGACCGGCGATCGAGTGCATCCTCGGATCGAAGCTCGAGAAGTGGAAGCACCGGAGCGGCCCGCCCCCGGCGAAGACAGTGTCGCCGTGCCGGCTCAATGGGCGCTCGTGGAGGTTCCAGTAGGCGACGTCGATCCCCGGGTCGCGCACCACACGGCAGGGAAAGAGCGGGGGGACGAAGTCGAGCCAGCGTTGCTCGTTGACACGCATCGCCGCCACGTCGAACCGGCATTCGCGCCGGAGCCGCTCCTGGAGGAACGAGACGAACCCGCCGCTGTCGGGCCCCGTGCCGAACAGCCCGGCGTTGTACTGCCCGACACCGAGCAGGCGCGTCTCGTCGGGATCCCTTCCGTCCCGGGGTACAGGCGAAAGGACGTGGGGGACGAGGACCACCCCGTCGGTGGCCGCCTCACCGAGCGGGTCGAGCTTGTCGTAGACGGCGATGTCGCTGTCGATGTAGACGACCGAGTCATGCGCTTCGTCGAGCATGTGGCGGAAGACCCACGGCTTGATCGCCGCGATCAACCGGCTCCCGAAGAGCATCGCCATGCGGTGGACCTCCACCATGTCGGTCCCGAGCTGTGTCAGGCGGAGCACAGCGAACGGCTCTTGTGCCTGATCCACCTCCCGATCGACGTCGTCCACCAGCAGCGCTACGAGCCGCTCCCCGGGATGATGCTGTGAGTACGAGCGGGCCAGGACGCGCGCATGGGCGAGGTACGCCCGGGACACGATGGTGTAGGCGATCACCGTGGCCCGATTCTCATAGTCGGATGCTGGGCGCCTCGGCTCGAGGCCGGTCCCAGCCCCACGGCAGGGCGAGAAGCCGCTGGCCAGCGCTCAGTTCGCACACCTCGACATGCGTCATCGTAGAGTTGGGCGGACGGGCGACAAGGAGGGGATGCTCGTGTACGAGGCAGTGAGGGCCCACTCGTGAAGGCGGTGATCCTCGCCGGCGGCCGCGGCACGCGGCTGACCGAAGAGACGACGACGCGGCCGAAGCCAATGGTCGAGGTGGGCGGACGTCCGCTCCTCTGGCACATCTGCAAGATCTATGAGGCATACGGCGTGACGGACTTCGTGATCTGCTGCGGCTACAGGGGCTACGTCATCAAGGAGTTCTTCGCCAACTACTTCCTGCACATGTCCGACGTGACCTTCGATCTGCGCCACAACGCCATGGAAGTACACCAGACGGCGGCCGAGCCTTGGCGGATCACCCTGGTCGACACCGGCCTCGACACTCAGACCGGTGGCCGGCTGAAGCGGGTCGCCGACTACGTGGGTGACGACGACTTCTGCTGCACCTACGGGGACGGCGTCGCCGACGTCGACGTGAGGGCCCTGGTCGACTTCCACCACGCCTGCGGCCGGCTGGCGACGGTCACGGCCGTGCAGCCACCCGGGCGCTTCGGCGCTCTCGACATCGACGGCGACCGGGCCACCGCCTTCCTGGAGAAGCCCCACGGGGACGGGAACTGGATCAACGGTGGGTTCTTCGTCCTGTCGCCAAAGGTGCTCGGGGAGATCGAGGGCGACGACACCCTCTTCGAACAGGGGCCGCTGGGAGCCCTTGCGGCCACAGGCCAACTGTCCGTCTACCGCCATCACGGCTTCTTCCAGCCGGTGGACACCCTCCGGGAGCTCCACCAGCTCGAGGATCTCTGGGCGCGTGGTGATGCGCCCTGGCAGGTGTGGTGACCTCGCCTCCGGGGCAGACGGCTCACGCCGCCCCCCAGGCGCCGAGGTACCTCGCGGTGTCGGTGATCTGAGCCTCGAGCGGCGCAAGGGCCACGCCACAGGACGAGGCCAGCGAAGCGAACCCGGAGCCGTCACCGACATATCGGTCGGGCGGGGCGCTCATGGTCGGGCGGATGATCGGTAATCTCGGGTGTCCGAGGACCTTGAGCGCCAGCTCGGCGAGGTCCTCGACCTCTACCTCCCGGTCCCCTGCGGTGTCGATCGGTCCCGAGGGCACGGGCCCGATGCCGAGCATCGAGGCGATGGCGAGGTCGATCACGTCGCGCACGTGGACGTAGGAGCGGATCACCTGGTGGTCGGACACGAGCCGCACGGGACCGCCCCGTGCGACGTCCATGAGGATCGAGCCGAGCGCGTACCGCTCCGGCTTGTTCAGGAAGGGCCCGGCGAGGTTGAAGACCCGGAAGACGACCACCCGCCTGGTGCCGGTCGAAGCTCGCAGGGACAGGAACCGCTGCTCGTCGGCGAGCTTCAGCGCGCCGTAGGGGTTCCGCTCGACGTCGTCCTGCACGAGCCCGTCGGGCCCGTAGACGGCACCGGAGGAGGGGACGAACGCGGCGGTGACGGGTGCCCGTTCGACGTGGGTGGCGACCAGGTCGCTGATGGCTCGGTTCTGCGAGAGGTAGGCGCCCGGCGGATCATCGTGGACGTGCTCCCTGGTGAGGAAGGCGTAGTGGGCGAGAAGGTGCGGGGTCGCTGCCAGGCGCCCGTCGGTCGCGAGCTCGGTCAACGGAGAGGCTTCCACCGTGCTGCCCGACCGGAGCGCGATGGTGCGCCGAGCCGAAGCGAATACCGTGACCCGGGAGCCGAGGGCGACCGTGCCGAGAGCTTGGTCGAGCATCTCGAGCGTTGCGCGTCCGAGCCATCCGCCGACACCCGTGACCGCGATCGCCATCTCGGAGCCGATCAAGGCATCTGCCACCGCGGGCGAGAAGCGCAGCGTCGGCGCCGAAGGGACCCAGCTCGTCGCCATGGTCGATCGTCCGCCTTTCCCCGTCGTCGGGCGCTAGAGCTGGTCGAGAACGGCGTGTACCGCGCCCCGGATCCTTGGCACCGTTTCGGGCTCGAGCGGGAGGTTCTCGAATCGAATCGAACCGACTCGTTCCGGAATGACGAGCTTGAGCACCGCTCCCTCTGCCTTCTTGTCCTGGAACAGCACCTGGAGCAGGAGATCGAAGTTCACCTCGGCCAACCGAGCACGCACCGCAGCCTTGATGAGGGGCCGACCCAAGTGGAGGAGGCGTTGCCAATCGGCTTCGGGCAAGACACCTTGGTCAAGGCTCATCTGGCTCTCCACCAGCACGCCGATGGCGACCGCGGTCCCGTGCGGGATCGCGTGGTCGGTGATCGCCTCCAGGGCATGGCCGACGGTGTGCCCGAAATTCATTGACCGTCGAAGGTCGAGCTCGTACTCGTCTCGCTCGATCACCGACCGCTTGATCGTCAGGGCCAGGCGCACGAGCACTTCGAGATCAGGCGCGGAGTAGCTCGTCGCGTTCACGACGTGCGCCTCGAAGATCGCGAGGGAGCGGGGGCCTCCGATGATGCTGAGGCGGTATATCTCGCCCAGTCCCGACACGATGTCGTCTTCGGACAAGGTGCCGAGGAAGCCCGTGTGGATCGTGACTCGCCGCGGGGCGGAGAACACGCCGACCAGGTTCTTTGCGCCGTTGAAGTTGAGACCGCTCTTTGCGCCGATGCAGCTGTCCGCCTGAGCGAGCAACGTGGTCGGGACGTACGCCCAGGGGACTCCACGCTTGTAGACGCAGGCGGAGAATGCACCGACATCCTGCACGATGCCTCCACCCACGACGACGAGCAAGGAGCCACGGCCCATGCGCCGCTCGTCGAGGAACCGCAAGACGGAGAGAGCTCCGTCGACGCTCTTGAAGCGTTCGGTCGACTCGACAGGAAGGACAGAGGCTGGGTCAAAGTCGGGAAGCCCGTCCAGGTGTGTGGAGAGCACTCTCGTGTCCGCCAGGACGAGGGGATGGGCCGAGGCAGCGGTGAGGGACTCCACGACGTCCCGGGGCGACTCTCGTGATGGGAACTCGACCTCGTACGGACGAGGGACCGACCGCACGGTCATCGCCGCATCGGTTGGATCGGATGTCAGATCTGCCTCGAATTCGATGCCTTGCACGGTGAAGATGGCCATGCGGCTAACCCCGCCCTCCATCGACCGAGAGACCGCCATCGACGACGACGTCCTGACCGGTCACGTAGCCATTCTGGCGAGAGCCGAGGAAGTACACGACCTCTGCGACCTCTGTGGCGGTTCCCATGCGTCGCATCGGGATCGCCGATTCGAGGCGGTGGACCGTCTCCGCGTCGTTGTTCTGCCACGTCAGCCGGGTGTCGATGTAGCCGGGCGAAACGGCGTTGACCAGGACCCCGTCGGGAGCCAGCTCCAGCGCGAGTGATTTCACGATACCGACGAGGGCGTGCTTCGAAGCCGAGTACGGCAGTCGACCCACTCGCGACAGGAAACCGAAGATCGACGAAATGACGACGACACGCCCCTTGGCCGCCACGAGATCGGGGATGGCCAAGCGAGTGACGCGCAAGAAGCCCGAGACGTTCGTCTCGTAGGTCGCAGCGATCTCGTCTTCGCTCAATTCCATGAACGGTTTGGGAAAATTGATCCCGGCCGAGTGCACGAGAACCCCGAGGGGAGGGTGCGAGCGCTCGAACCATCGGTTGATCGACTCAGCATCGGTGAGGTCGAGGTCCTTTCGCCCGGTGGCGACGACGTCGTAACCGGCCGCTTCGAATCTCGTGGTGATCGCGGTGCCGATTGCCCCGTGGCCTCCGAGGACGAGAGCACCGATCGCCGGTTCCGTCACTCGTCCACCATGGGGATCAGCATGTTCTCGGCAAGCTCTGAGCGAGGCAGGAAGGGTGCGAGATCCTCGAGAGCAGAGGAGACCATCCGCCCGTCAGGCAGTTGACGGGACGCGAGCTTCGGGCTGAACTGCTGCTCTGGATCAAGGACGACCTCCAAGAGCTGCGGGCCGTCTCCTTCCAGCGTCTGCCGGATGGCCGATGCGAGTGTCGCGTGGTTCGAGCAGCGCGCCGCTCGAACGCCGAATGCCGTCCCGAGCCGGACGAAGTCCGGAAACGTCAGACCGGATTCGGGTCCGCAGCCCACGACGTTGTCCGGGAAGTAGTTCCTTTGGGTCTGGCGAATCGAGCTGTAGCCATTGTTGTTGAGGACGAACACCTTCACCGGCAGGGCGTTCCCGGCGATCGTCTGAAGCTCTTGAAGGTTGAGCATGATGCTGCCGTCACCGGCGATGCATATGACCCTGGATGCTTCGCCGGTCATCGCTGCACCAATGGCCGCCGGAAGGTCATAGCCCATGGAGGCGCAACCAGAATTCGTGTAAAGCCGCTGTCCTCGGCGAAGGTGCGCAGCCTGGAACGTGACGACGCACGCCGTTCCGTCGCCGGTGACGACGACGTCGCCCTCTTCGAGCTGGTCGAAGAGGGCCTGGACGAAGATGTACGGGTTGACGGGCTCGCCCGACTTCGAGTACTCGGGCAGCACCACCGGATAACGGGCGACTCGTTCCCGGCACCAATCCAGGTACTTGGCATGCGAAGGTTGCCTGTCGTAGTCCAAGCTGACGAGGACTTCGAGCGCCTGGCCAAGATCTGCATGAACGGGATGGTCGACAGCAAGGGTGGGCTTCTCCAGTTCGGCGCGGTCGACGTCGATCATGGTGACGTGCGCCGCCCGGGCGAAGGAAGCCCAGTTGTAGCTGATCTGCCGAATGTTGAGCCGACTGCCGAGAACAAGGAGGAAGTCGGCGTTCTGCACGGCGAAGTTCCCCGCCCGGTCTCCGATCGTCCCGGGTCGACCTGCATACTGCCGGTGGCTGTCCCAAAGGCTGTCGTGCGCGTTCCACCCGGTGGTGACGGGAACGCCGAGCTTCTCGATCAGCTTCATGAACGTGTCATGGGCCCCCGCGAGTCGGACACCCGCGCCTGCGAGCACGACCGGGCGCTCTGCTGCTGCCATCGTCGCCAGGACGCGCTCGAGGGCGGCTCGGAGCTCAGCTCCGGTGAGCACCCCGACTTCCGAAGCAGGCGTCCACTGATCTCCGTCGATTGGTGGAGCAAGGTTGGCCTGGTCGTCTGGGTCGAGAGGCGCTGCCTGCACGTCGATCGGCACATCGATCCAGACCGGGCCGGGGCGCCCCGACGTCGCGAGCCGAAGCGCACTCTCGACGACTGATCGGGTGTCGCGAGGGTCTTCCAGCTGGATCGCCCTCTTGCAGACCGGCGCGGCCATCCTGACGATGTCGACCTCTTGATCTCCCAGCTGGCGGAGCGGGAGGTCGTACGACGTGACGAGGGTCTCGCGCTTCACCTGCCCCGAGACGACGACCAAGGGAATCGAATCGACGTAGGCGCCGAACACCCCGTTGAGAGCATTGATGCCACCCGGCCCGGTGGTGACGTTGACCAACGCGGGGCGGTTCGAGAGCCGGGCGTAGCTCTCCGCCGCCATGGCGCATGCCTGCTCGTGGTGGCAGAAGGTCGTGCGAAGTCGGGGTTCACGGCCGAAGGCGTCGTTGAGATGCATGGCTCCGCCCCCGGTGACCATGAAGACCTGCTCGATGCCGCCTTCGGCGAGGAGCTGGGCAATATAGTCAGCCGTTCGCACCGCCAGAAGTTGCGCTAGGGAAGCTCGTCGGCACTGAGCACGTGCCATCGCTGCTCGAGCATCTCGATGCGCTTGGCATCCTCGCGCTCGATCGAGCCATAGTACGCCTGCTTGTTGAGAAGCCACAGCAGCTCGAAGTGGACCGCCTCGACGAGGCCCTTTTCGAGGCCCCCGCCATCGAGCGACGAGGCGTCGAAGATGATCTTCCTGGTCTCGAACCGCGAGAGGTAGACGGAGCGGATCGCCTCGAGGACGTTGATGGCATCCTTCGAGACCGCCCCACCGAGCACGAAGTCCAATTCCGCGTCCTTGAGGATCTTGCCCGTCTGGAGACAACACTCGGTGATCTCGTCAGAATTGATGTCGTCCCTGGTCCTGCCCATGGACATGGTGAAGTCCACGCGACCGAACACGATCCCGTCTGCGCCCTGTGGCGCCTTGGTGAGCTCGACCATCTCCTCGAGGTGGGTGAAAGCGGTCTCGGTCTCCAAGTTGAAGAGGAACTTCGTGTCCTGCCGCTCGTCATCGTTGTAGACGAGATTCTTGGCGTCGATGTACTTCGACAGGGCGTAGGGGGTCTCGATCATCGGGGCGATGACGTACTCGACGCCGAACTGCTTCGACTCCATGAGGTCCCGCATGGCCTCACAGCCACCGATCTTGAGTCCGAGCCCGAGCCCCGCCTTGCGGGCGATCTCGATGAGTCGGAGCAGCTCGTCGGTTCGGGTGCCTTCCGCCTCGAACTCCGCCTTGACGGCGTTGTACCCGAATTCGTCTCGGCCCCGCTTCAGGATGTCGAGCATCTGGCGCTCTAGCTTGTTCATGACTCACCTTCCCTCCGCCTCAGAGGCTCTAAGGTAGTGCAACCGTGCAGCTCCCGAGTGAACCAGTTTCGAACATGCAAGCAGATCCCGAGGATGCCGTCGAGTATCACTTGCAACCATCGAGCGACGAGCTGGGCCAGGAGGCCTCAGGACCCTTGTCAACTGGCAAGTTGGAAGGCGACGCCGACCTGGATGAAGGGCCGGAGCCCTCGAACGGCACCGAGCCGACCGTGGCGGCCCTACGAGCAGAGATCCTCGACAAGGTGGCCGAGTACGCTCGCCGGCGGTGGCCGGTCCCCAATTATGTACCTGGCAAGACCCCAGCGCCGTACGCTGGACGCGTCTTCGACGAGCGGGAGGTGGTGTCCCTGGTCGACGCGAGCCTCGACTTCTGGCTCACCAGCGGGCGGTTCTGTCGTGATCTGGAGAAGGGGCTTGCCGAGTACGTCGGCGTCAGCGACTGCAAGCTCGTCAACTCGGGTTCGTCCGCCAACCTCCTGGCGTTCTCGACCCTCACCTCTCCCAAGCTGGGAGAACGTCGCGTAGAACGTGGCGACGAGGTGATCACCGTGGCGGCCGGCTTCCCCACGACCGTGGCTCCGGCCGTGCAGTACGGGGCTGTCCCCGTCTTCGTCGACGTGGATCCCGTCACGCACAACGTCGACCCGACCCTGCTGGGCGAAGCGTTGAGTCCACGCACCAAGGCGGTCATGGTGGCCCACTCCCTGGGAAATCCGTTCGACATCGACGCCGTCACCGACTTCTGTGAGGCCAACGGACTCTGGCTCATCGAGGACAACTGCGACGGCATGGGGTCCGAGTACACGTCGCTGCGGGGCGAAAAGCCGGAGACCCGACGGACCGGGAGCTTCGGCCACCTGTCGACGAGCAGCTTCTACCCGGCCCACCAGATGACGACCGGCGAAGGCGGAGCCGTCTACACCAACGACGAGGAGCTGGCGGCGATCGCCGAGTCGATCCGCGACTGGGGCCGAGACTGCTACTGCAAGCCCGGACGATCGAACACGTGCGGGAAGAGGTTCGGTTGGTGCGTGGGCACTCTCCCCGAGGGTTACGACCACAAGTACACGTACTCCCACTTCGGCTACAACCTGAAGATGACCGACATGCAGGCCGCCGTGGGTGTGGAGCAGCTCAGAAAGCTCCCGTCGTTCGTCGAGGCTCGCCGAAGTAACCACGCGTACCTTCGAGAGCGATTGGCCGTATTCGCAGATATTCTCCAGCTTCCGACCGCAACTAAGCGAGCGAATCCGAGTTGGTTTGGCTTCATCATTGTTGTCCGCGATGGTGCGATGCAGACTCGGGACAGCTTCGTCGCCGAGCTTGAGCGAGCCCGGGTACAAACGCGCATGCTATTCGCCGGCAACCTGGTGCGCCAGCCGTGCTTCGACGAAATGCGTGAGTCCGGGATCGGATACCGCCAAGTCGGGAGACTGGCAAACACCGACCGACTGATGAACGACGCATTCTGGGTCGGCGTCTATCCGGGAATGACCGAAGCGCACCTCGACCACGTCTGCTCTACTATCGAGCAAGCAGTGGCAAATGATCACACCCGACCGCTTCGATAGCATCTGGACACCTGAATTCATCGTCTCGCCATCGTTGCTAGGTCATCTACCGTTGAGGAGCGCATCACACGTGTCACGTCCGCCAGGGATCTTGAGTTCGGCGGAACGTAGCGCTCGCATCTCAATCCGTTCCCCGGTGAGTACATCGTCCGACGTGCGAAGCCTCCAAGACGAACGTCTGCCACAACATAAAATAGAGCACACTTCCAAGCCAACTTACGGTCGAACTCTACCAAATCTAAAAGTTCGAACACTCGTTGGGTACATCTTGGCCGCACTCGTGCCAACTAGCTTTGCGTGGTTCGTAAGCTTTCGGGAGCTCACTCTCGCCACCGGTTATGTAACCTACCCGCTACAGGCCAAGCACCTCATACCATATGTGGATTACTTCGATCCGGTGCCGCCTCTCCAATATTTCGAAGCCCAAATAACTGCAGGAGGCAATTTCGGTCTTCATAACTATATGATGCTGACGCTAATGACCGTGCCATTTTTTGGCATCGCAAGCTTCTCCCTTGCCAAACAATACCTCAACACGGTCGGCGCACTATTTCTCGTAACTCTCACTGAACTACTTTTATTGTCGGAACGCCTGGAACAAGTCGGCGGATGGAATAGCCAATTTTTTATGCTACAGTCTATAGGCTTCGTTCTGTTTGTAAACGCAGTAATTAATTGCGGAAACGACGTATCGAACGGCATATCAGAACGACTTGCCACGAAGATGCAGGGTATCGGTTGCGGTGTATTCCTCGCCCTTACCATTATCGAAAAACAAACCTCGGCCTTGACCATAATTGTTGCGGCTCTACTCGTCGCGCCGTGGCTATATTGGGAGCGACGAGAAGGAATCGGCCGCCTTGTTAAGCGAGTTAGTCTGTTCTCGATCATCGGCGCACTACCAGTATTCCTCTATACTCTATATTTTCTATTTGCTAACCACGCATTCGGAGCTTTTGTATCCGACATCCTCTCTGGCGGTGGCAAAAATCCACACTTCCTGAGTATTTTTTCCAACTCGTATAGGGCTATCCGACACTATCTACCAATCGAATTTCTAGCGGCCGTCCTCATCGCAGTTGCCGTCCTATCCACCATTGGACCCAGAATCACGGCGACGGCTGGAAAGTTCCGCCAGCAAAGCATTTGCCACCTAATTGTCTACTATGGACTTATATGTGTCAGCTCGTTCGCAATATGGAGATTTTCTGGCGAATATAGTTTTGGATTCATAGGACAATTTGCAGTTTTGGATGCATCTCTATCACTTCTCCCGCCAGTCGCTGCTCACTTTAGTACCCGACTGACTCGCAGGTCCCTGCGCATAATCGCCCTGGTCTCGGCGGTTTTGCCTACGGTGGTTATAGACGTATGGCTAAGTGGACCGGCATACGACCAACTGTCGAGAATCGGCGCAATGGGGTCATTTCAGATTGCCTTCGTTCTGATAGCAATTATATTATCCACTCTCTTGATTGTTCCCCGACGGTCACAGGCGCGTATTGCCAATTGGTTCTCTAGTAGAAATCCCCATCAAGCAAAGAGTCCGATTACTTATCGGCAGTTCAAATTTCTACTTATTATCGCCAACGCTTTCTCTGTGGCTTCGTTCATTAACATCTTGTCGTCTGGTGGCGGGATATATATTCAGTGGTTCATTCCACAGATCATAATCTATTTGTCCGTCAGCATTATGGTATTCGTGGACCTCGGTCGGCGAGTTCCCGTCATGAACCTGGCATACGCGTGGCTATTAGCCATTGCGATCTCGACCGCAGCGGTAGTGGCGAACAACCCGTACGCGTGGTTCAATTGGAGCGAGCAAAGTGTCCTAAGTACTCATCGAAGTTCATTGTTCCCAAACAATTATGGGTTTCAGCTCTCTTCACCTGAATACGCGTTCTATGCGCGGGTCCGCGCTGATGCACGGCGCGCCGCTGTCGTTTCCGGGGCGGGACGTCGTAAGGCAACGGTTTTCTCTTATCCAAATATTCCTACTGCGGCAACGACTACGGGACTGCGCGAGTATAGTTCAGTGAAGTGCTCGGTCTTGTGGTTTGATACGTGCCCCAACAACCAGGCGGCCGAAGATCTGCGAAGCTTCGAACGAACTCCACCAGATGTAGTTATTTGGGAGCCCATTCCGCAAACAGTAATGACGGGAAACGAAAAAGTATTCGTTCACGGGCGCTCGGCTCTTGAGGATTGGGAAAGCTACCGTCTACGGGAAGTGGCGAATGGTGCTTGGAGACAGGTCGACAAATTCGTGTCACCGCAATCACAAGGATGGACGACCTATGTCTATGCCGTCATGCAGCCGCCCGTGATTGGTAAGTAATCATTTGTCACGACATCATCGTGGACTCCAAAAGACGGAAGTGTGCGAACACACTGTTGATGGGCACTCGGTAAGTTCATTGATCGCCCAGTCTGGCGCGGCCAAGCATGGATCGGGGAGGTGGTCGGACGAGGTGGGTGGCCCGTCCGGAGCAGAGCTTGTCAGCGCCAGGCCGGATGCCCATCGCGCGCTCGGCGACCCTCGGCGACCCTCGGCGTCGAGCCTCAGACCTCCGGTAGCTGAGCCCGAAAAGTGGTCTTGAGGTGGGGATCCTTTGTCAGGAGGTGATTGCGAAAGGCGCGTAAATAATGTAGGATTCGGGGGTGGGTACCGCAGCCGATCAGCTCCCGGACATGCCCGAGCCCTACCGCCTCCATCGGGTGTCGTACGACGGGGAGACGATCATCTTGCGGGGCCCTTACGTGGTGGGGCGCTACGAGGACGACGACATCGGGTTGCGCAACTTGGTCGTCGTCTCACTCCGCCAGGCAGGGCACTCAGGCAAGGAGGTAGCCGCCTGCTTCGGGCTGTCGGTGCCCTACGTCTCGGCGCTGCGGGGGCGGGCGAAGCGAGGCGGGTCGGTGGGGCTCGTGCGCTATCTCGGTCGGCCGAGGAAGCTGACCGAGGCAAGGGCGCGTCAGGCCGAGACCTGGGGGAAGGAGGGGATCGCCAACAACGAGATCGCCCGGCGTCTCGGAGTGCATCCGAGCACGATCGGGCGCTTGTTGAAACGACGCGGCCGACCAGGCGACGAGGTGGCCGAAGCGTTCCCTTTCGCCTTGGACGACCAGGCGCACCCCGAGGCGACCCCAAATGCCGGCGGTGACGAGGCGTCCGGCACCCCGGCGGAGACCGACGACGAGGCGACCCCCAGGCGCAGCTCGACCACCGACAGTCCAGTGCGTGCGTCTCGTCTGGTCGACGAGGACCGCACGACCCGCTATGCGGGCGCGATGCTCTTGCACCACTTCTTCAGCCGCCTCGGCATCGACGCGGTC
Organism: Acidimicrobiales bacterium; assembly: GCA_050743965.1. Lineage (GTDB taxonomy): Bacteria > Actinomycetota > Acidimicrobiia > Acidimicrobiales > RAAP-2 > DAHUZJ01. The sequence continues at coordinate 1,515 of JBOGGF010000329.1, read as the reverse complement.
CTCGCCTCGCTCGCCTCCCGCCCCGCTCAGCGCTACGACACCGCCTCGCTCGTGCTCGCTGCGACGTTGGGATTCTCGCTCGGGACCTCCTCACTCGAGGGCGCGAAGCACCTGCGCTCCAAGGACGCGGGCGCGCTCATCGGGGCCTCGTCCTTCCCTCACCTGCGCACGCTGCGGCCGCGCCTCAAGGCGCTAGCGAACCAATGTGACCCGATCGCCATCCAGCGCGTCTTCGCCCAGGCGATGCTCGCCGCCGACGAGCACCCACCACAGCTCTTCTACGTCGACGACCACTTCGTCACCTACTGGGGGAAGCGACCGGTGGCAAAGGGCTACAACATCCGCCGCCACCTGGCCGAACCCGGACGCGACGACACGTTTTGCGTCGACGACTCCTGGCGGGCGATCTGCTTTTCTTCGGGGGAGCCCCGCGGGCTCTCGGTCACCCTCCCCGAACTGCTCGAGGAGCTGAAGACGATCACTGCCGGTGCCAAGGTGATGGTCGGCTTCGACCGCGGCGGTGCCTACCCCAAGGTGTTCAGTGCCCTGGCCGGTGTCGGCATGGACTGGATCACCTGGCGCAGAGCGCCGCTCGCAGAGCCCCGCGTCGCTCCCCGCCGCAGCTGGGTCGAGGTCGGCACCACGCGAAAGACCCTCCTGCTTGCTGACGAGGTGGTCGAGCTCAACGGCTACGACGCCGGAGCGGTGCGCCAGCTCTCCTGCTACGAGCACGGCCGGGTCGCCTTCCAGATCCTCACCTCGAACACCGCGATGAACGGTGCCCCCTTGGTCCACAAGCTTCGTGGGCGGTGGTGTATCGAGAACACCAACAAGTACCTGGAGGACCACCACGGCGTGCACTGGCTCTGCACCTACGAGATGGACGAAGAAGCCAACGGCGCGATGGTGAAGAACCCCGCCCGCAAAGAGGCCCTCGAGCGGCGCGCCAATGCCAAGGCGGCAGTTGCCGAGGCCGAGCGAGTCCTCGGTCGCCGCGCCGACGAACGCGTCGGTGACGTGAACGCGCACCTCGTCGCCCTGGCCGCCGGCCGCGACGAGATCACCGTGGCCAGGGACGCACTCTGCGAGGCGAGCGAGGAGCTGAAGGGCGTTGCGGCCAAGGTGGCGGCGAACGAGCTCGATCCGAACGCCACGCGGGCCAAGCCACGGCTCGCCGCCCGGGCGCTCCAGATGGTGTGCCGCCTGCTCGCCTACAACGCAGAACTCGACCTCGCCCGCCATCTCAATGCGTACCTGGCAGACGACGACGAGTATCGCGCCATCACCCGGAACCTCTTGCACCTCGGCGGAGTGGTCTCCTACCGAAGAGACCGCATCGTCGTCACCCTCGACCGTCCCGATGCCCCACGGGTGGCGAAGGCCCTTGATGAGCTCCTCGCCGAGATCGCCGACGGACCGCCAGCCAACCTGGCCGGTGACCGTCGGCCGGTCAGCTACCAGATGGCCGGGTCATGAATTCAACACTTCACGACCCCCGACTACCGGAGGTCTGAG
>JBOGGF010000328.1:0-1695 GCA_050743965.1 Acidimicrobiales bacterium | reverse complement strand
GTTCGGCCATGGACCGACCCTCGTTCAGCAGCCGCCGACCAGGCCGACGATGTCTCTCGTGAGGTACGAGGACAGGGCGCGGCACAGGGTCGCCTCGCCCCGGCCTGCGGACAGGGCATGGCCGCCTCCGCCGCGCCACGAGGCGTAGGACGGCATCTGGCGGGTCCGAAGGCATCCACGTCGCCAGCGCCCCGGCTGCTCCAACCATGCCTCCACCGTTCCGAGCGGGGTGACGACCGTGGCGCGGCCGGAGGCGAGGAGTGCCTCGATCGCCACGGCCGCCCAGTCCTCGACCCAGGGCTCTACTCCGGCGACGGGGTCGCCGGGATCGGTCGCCTGGGCTTCGAGGTCCGGCTCGGCCACCAATTGGGCCACCAGGCCGGCCGACCCGCCGACGTAGGTCCAAGCCAGGTCGATCTCGGTGGCGACGCACCAGGTCCGGTCGGCCGGCCACCACAGGTTGGCCGTCTGGTCGCACCGCCCGCCCGGCAGGCCGATCAGTGCGTGCTCGACCGGCCCCCGGTAGACGAAGTACTGGCGATGGGGCAGCACAACCTGTGGGCCGGAGCGGACAGCCTCGGGGATGGGATCGGGCAACGGCAACGCCGGCGGGCTCCCCTCGCTCGTGAGCGGGACCCCCTGCCAGCAGTAGCCGGCCCACAGGCAGAACCAGCAGTCCTCCGGCGCGGTCGTGTGCGCCCGCAGCACGCGGCTGAGGGTCGCCGCGTCCGGGGAGAAGAGGCTGCCGGCTCGGGGACCCTGGCCCGACCATGGCGGCGGCCGGCCAGGTGGTGGAGGCGCGGGCGGGAGGGCGACCGAGTGGAACTGGGACGCCGGACCGAGCGGCATCGCGCTCCACGCCGCCACGTCACGCCACCGCACCGGACCGCCGCGGGGGCCCTCCTCCTGGGCGGGGTGGAGGACCCTGGCGTACGCCGGGAACCCCGATGGGACGATCGTCGAGATCTCGTTCTTTCCGGTGTCGGCCAGGCGCGGGCCGAGCCAGTCGGCGCCGGAGGCGCCGTCGGTCCAGGCGAGCTCGGGCAAGTCCGGCACGCCACCATGCTGCCACCTCCGACCGACGCACCTTCGTGACCGGGCCCGGGAGGGAGGACGGGTCGGCGGCACCAGCCGGCGGCCCGTGCCTCCTCAACGGTCGCTCGCCACCGTCGAGCGGGCCGTGTCGAGGTCCTCGTAGGCGGCGGCGTACCGGCGGATGGTGGCGACACAGACGCCCACCGGCTGGAACGTGCCGAAGGACAGCGTGTGCACCCACGTGGCGAGGCCGAACGCCGGCGCCGCCCGGTAGCGGGCCCAGGCGGACTCCCAGCTCGGGGCGACCACGCCGGATCGGCCGAGCTCGTCCAGGTAGCCGGCGAGGAGGTTGCGCTCGTGCCGACGCCGGTCGGCCACGTCGAGGCTGCCGACGAGGAAGTACCCGACGTCGTGGGACCAGTGGCCGGTCCGGGCCAGTTGCCAGTCGAGGAAGCCGACGTCCCCGCCGGCCGTGACGTACGTGTTCCCCGGGTGGGCGTCGCCGTGGAGGAGGGTCTGGTCGCCCGAGGCGGCGAGGAGCGAGTGCCGCCGGAACTGGCGCCCGAGCCCTGCAGCGCCGAGGTCCCGCGGCGCCATGGCCGGCGCGAGCTCCTCCAGCCGGTGCAGGCCGCGGGCCAGGTTGGCGACCGAGACGAGCGC
>JBOGGF010000327.1:0-20598 GCA_050743965.1 Acidimicrobiales bacterium | reverse complement strand
CGTTGCACCCTTGCCTGTGGCGACCGTGGTCACCCATCGGCGGTCTGTTTTCTGTGGCACTGTCCTGCGGGTCGCCCCGACTGGCCGTTAGCCAGCACCCTGCCCTGTGGAGTCCCGACCTTCCTCGACCCGGTCCCGCGCCGGCGGACCGGCGTGGCCCGAGCCGCGGCCACCTGGCCGGCTCACCGTCGGCACCAGTGTGCCATCCGGTGGGGCGCGCCGCGCGCGCCCGTCGCTCCGACCCCGCCCGCCCCGCCCGCCGCCTGGCCCCGCTGGCCCGGCACTGTCACGACCCGTCGCTAGGGTGGGCGGCCGTGGTGCTCGGACCGGCGGACGTGGCGACGGAGGCGCATCCCGACGCGCTGTCGATCGCTGACCTCTATGACGAGGTGCAGGGCGCGCTCAACCGGGCGTTTCCCCGCAGCCGACAGCGCTGGGTGCGGGGTGAGATCCAGCACGTCGCCGACCAGCACGGTCGGACGGGCCACTGCTACCTCGACCTGATCGACCCCGATCAGTCCCGTGACCGCCAGGCGCCGGTCCTCAAGGTCAAGTGCTGGCGGTCGGCCTGGGGCTCGCTCCGGGGCACCCTTGCACGCGAGGGCATCGATCTGCAGGCCGGCATGGTCGTCCTCCTCCGGGGGACCCTCGACTTCTACCGGCCCAAGGCCGAGATCGGGTTCGTCCTGGCGGAGCTCGACGTCACCGCCCTACTGGGCCGGCTGGCGGCGGCTCGGGCGGCGCTCGTGCGGACCCTTGCGGCCGAGCAACTGCTCGAGCGCAACCGGGCGCTCCTCGTCCCGTCGGTGCCGCTGCGGATCGGCTTGGTCGCCAGCCCAGGGACGGAAGGCTGTCGTGACTTCCTCGGGCAGCTCACCAGCTCGGGTTTCTCCTTTTCGGTCACCGTCGTGCCCGTGACGGTCCAGGGAGCCGAGGCGCCGGCGTCCGTCGCCGGAGCGCTGCGGCTTCTCGGGCGTGAAGCCGAGCGTTTCGACCTCTTCGTGTTGGTCCGGGGCGGGGGCTCCAAGGCCGACCTTGCCGCCTTCGACCACGAGGCCGTGGCCCGGGCCGTGGCGACGTCGCCGGTGCCGGTGTGGACCGGGATTGGCCACACGGGGGACGAGTCCGTGGCCGACCTCGTCGCCAACCGGTCGTGCATCACGCCGACCGAGTGCGGTCGGGAGATCGCCCACCGGGTGGCGCTCTGGTGGGAGTCCGCGGTGGGAGCGACGGCTGCGCTGGTGGTCCGGCGGGCCGAGGACGTCCTGCACCGGACCGAGGAGCGCCATCGAGCAGCACGGGCCCGGCTCGCCGGCACGGCGCGCCATCTGGTCGACCGACAGCGTGAGCTCGTCGCCACGCGGGCGGAGGCCGTCGGTCGGTGCGCGCCACGCCTGGTGGACGGCGCCCGAGTGGCGCTTGTGGGGCAGGCGGCCCGCCTTGGCCCATTGGCCGAGGGTCAGGTCCGGGGCGAGGCGGACCGCCTGGCAGCGTGGCGGCGGCTCCTCGCGGCGTATGACGTGGACCGCCAGCTCGAGCGGGGCTACACGCTGACCCTGGACGCCGATGGGAGGGTCGTCCGCAGCGCCGGTGCCCTGTCCATCGGCGACGCGATCGTGACCCGGTTCGCCGACGGTGCCGCCCGCTCGGCGGTCGAGGCGGTCGAGGCGGTCGAGGCCGCAGGAGCGGAGCGGGACAAGACGGCGACGGACCCGGACCGCGGCGACGGCCGGTCGGCGACAGAGGAGGGGAGCCCATGATGGGGACGGCCACGGGGACAGCGGACGGCACGGGCGGCGGTCCACCCGTCGAAGAGCTCTCCTACACCGAAGCCAGCCGGGAGCTCGACGGCATCGTGGCCTACTTCGACCAGCGCGACGTCGACGTCGATCAGCTGGTCGCCCGGCTCGAGCGGGCGACCGCCCTCGTGGGTGAGCTCGACCGCCGCCTGCGCCGGACCCGGGTGCAGGTCGAGCAGCTCGTGCCAAAGCTGTCGGCGGTGCTGTCCGACACGTCCGACGACGAGGACGACGCGGACGAGGACGGCGACGAGGACGGCGACGAGGACGGCGACCAGGCCGACGGCGGTGGCGATGGAGGCGACGGAGGCGGTGAGCACCTAGTGGCCGGTGCCGCACGGTCGACACCGGCGGGGGCTGCCGAGACCGAGAGAGTCGACGTCGTGGTCGACGAGGTCGGGGAGCCCATCCCGGACGGCGAGCGCTCGTCCGAGGAGGCAGGTCCCGCCGGCGGAGCGAAACGGCGACGGACCGGGTCGAGCGGTGCCGGGGACGGCGGCGCTCCCGGTCTGTTCTGATGGTCGGTGGGCCGATCGGGCAGCACGACCCCGGCACCACGGGGGAGCGTTTCTACTTTCGCCAGCTCCTCGCCGGGCGGGACTTCGCCACCACCGACGAGGTCGCCCGCCAGATGGTCAACTTCGCATATGCAGTGGGCGACCGGGCGGTTGGTGAGGCGCTCCTCGTGGACCCGGCCTACGCCGTCGGCGAGCTGCTCGACGTTCTTGCCGCCGACGGGCTGCGGTGCGTCGGGGTCCTGGCGACCCACTACCACGCCGACCACGTCGGCGGGCAGCTCGTCCACTGGCCGATCGAGGGTGTGGCGGCGCTGCTCGACCAGGTGCAGGTGCCCGTGCACGTCCAGCAGGAGGAGCTGCCCTGGGTCACCCGCGCCACCGGGGTGACCGCTGAGCACTTCGTCCCCCACCAGGGAGGCGACCGGGTAGGGGTGGGCGAGGTCGAGGTGACGCTCGTGCACACCCCGGGGCACACCCCTGGCAGCCAGTGCTTCCTCGTCGAGGGCAAGCTCGTGTCCGGCGACACGCTGTTCCTCGACGGGTGCGGGCGGACCGACCTCCCCGGCAGCGACCCGGCCGCCATGTACGAGTCGCTCACCACCCGTCTGGCAAGGATTCCCGACGACACGGTCGTCTACCCCGGCCATCAGTACTCGACCGAGCCGTCGGCCACGATGGGCGTCACCCGCCACACCAACATGGTCTTCCGGCCCCGCTCGGCCGACGAGTGGCTGGCCGTCTTCGGCCGGTGACCGCCGGCGGCCCAGCAGGTGTGCCGCTCGATGGCACCGTCGTGGTGGTGGGTGCGTCCCTGGCCGGGCTGCGCGCCGTCCAGGCGCTGCGGGAGTGTGGGTTCTTCGGCCAAGTCGTCCTCGTGGGGGAGGAGCATCACCATCCCTATGACCGACCGCCGCTCTCCAAGCAGGTGCTGGCCGGGAAGTGGCCGCCGGAGCGGACCGCCCTGGCCGACCAGGACGCCCTCGGCCAGCTCGGGGTGGATGCCCGCCTCGGGTGCCGGGCGGCGTCGCTCGACGCCGAAGGGCGTCGGGTCGTGCTCGACGACGGTGTGGTGGTCGAGGCCGACGGCGTCGTGTTGGCGACGGGTGCACATCCCCGGCGGTTGCCAGGGACCGAGGATCATGACGGCGTCCATGTGCTCCGGACCCTCGACGACAGCGTGCGCCTGCGCCAGCAGGTCCTCGACGCCGGCCCCGGCTGCCGGGTCGTCGTCGTGGGCGCAGGGTTCATCGGCGCCGAGGTGGCGGCGACCTGCGTCGACCTCGGTTGCCGGGTGACGGTGGTCGAGGCGTTGCCCACCCCGCTGGCGTCCGCCTTCGGTGAGCTGATCGGGGGCGCCTGCGGTGCCCTCCACGCTCGCCACGGGGTGACGCTGCGGACCGGGGTCGTCGTGGCCGCCGTCGAGCCGGCCGGCGCCGGGAGCGAAACGGCCACGGTGGTCGAGCTGTCCGACGGGACGTCGCTCCCAGCCGACGTGGTCGTGGTCGGCATCGGAGTGGTGCCCACGACGGCGTGGCTCGAAGGGTCCGGGCTGGCGCTCGACGACGGGGTGATGTGCGACGACCGGCTCTTCGCCGCCGACGGCGTGGTGGCCGCCGGCGACCTTGCCCGGTGGCGCTGGCGGGACCCCGGCGGCGAACGCGCCACCCGGATCGAGCACTGGGAGGTCGCCTCCCAGATGGGCGGGGCAGCCGCCCGCAACCTGCTTGCCGGCCGCGCCGCGGCCGAGCCGTTCGACCCGGTGCCGTACTTCTGGTCCGATCAGTACGGGCTGCGGATCCAGGTCCTGGGGCGCCCGGAGCCGACTGACGAGGTGGTGGTGGTCGACGGTGACCCCCAGGCCGGGGACGGCAAGTTCGTCGCTCTCTACGGTAGAAGCGGCCGGCTCGCCGCCGCCCTGGCCATCAGCCGGCCGCGCCAGCTGATGGCGTTCCGTCCCCTGCTCGCCGCTGGCGCCAGCTGGGACGAGGGCCTCCATCTCCTCGAGGACCGGTAGCTCGCACGCCGGAGGGCCCCGGCCCGGCAGGGCCCGGGTGCCGGGCACTGGCCGGCGGTCGGTCCCCCGCCGTCCGAAGGAGCCACCACGAGAGAGCCGGGCTCAGTAGGAGCCGTCCGGTCAGAAGGAGATGCCCGAGAGCTCGGGGATCGTTGCCTCCGCTCGTTGCCGGGCCGCGAGCCACCGTGCCCGTTGGTTGTCGCGGGCCGCGGCGGTCAGCGCCGGCTCGACCACCCGCCGGGGGACGAAGGCCCCGGCCACGTCGTCCTCGTCGCGCCAGGTGCCCACGGCCATCCCGGCCAGGTAGCCGGCACCGAGCGTCGTGGCCTCGAGTACCGGCGACACCTCGACCGGGCGCCCGGTGGCGTCGGCCAGGGCCTGGACGAAGACGTCGTTGGCGCTCATGCCGCCGTCGACCCGCAGCGTCGGCACCGTCATAGCGCTGTCCGCCTCGGCGGCCTCGAGGAGATCGGCGCCCCGGTGGGCCACGCCCTCGAGGACGGCCCGTACCAGCTCCGGCCGGCCGGTGCCGCGGCTGACGCCCACCAGGGTGCCGCGGGCACCGAAGTCCCACACCGGCGTGCCCATGCCGAGGAGCGAGGGGACGAACCAGACGTCGCCGGTATCCTCGCAGCCGGCGGCGACGTCGGCCGATGCCGCCGCGCTCTCGAGCACTCCCAGGTCGTCCCGCAGCCACTCGATGCAAGCACCGGCGGTCAGGACGATCGCCTCGACGCCCCACCACGCCACGGCCGCCCGCTGCCAGGCGACGATGGGGAAGGTGCCCGCCGGACCGCGACGGGCGTGGCCGGGCGCCTCGGTCCCGGTGCACAGGTCGAGCATGCCGCCGGTCCCGAACGTCGCCTTGGCCAGGCCCGGGCGGGTACAGCCCTGGCCCACCAGCGACGCTTGCTGGTCGCCGGCCACGCCGCAGATCGTCGGCGAACCGGCCAGCGCCGAAGCCGGCCCCACCGCACCGCACGAGTCGACGATCGCCGGCAGCATCGTCGCCGGGATGCGGAGCACGTCGAGCACTCGCTCGTCCCAGACGTCCCACCGACCGGACTCGCCCCGACGGACGAGGCCGGTCACGGCGGCGTTCGTGGCGTCGGTCACGTGCAGGCCGCCGCCCGGGCCGTCGGACCCGCCGGCCAGCGTCCAGCACACCCAGCTGTCCACCGTGCCCCAGCACAGCTCCTCGGCCCGTGCCCGGTCGGGGTCGACGGTGTCGAGGATGGCGGCGATCTTGGTGGCCGACATGTTGGGCGCGAGCCGGAGCCCCTCGGCCTGGAGCACGAGGCACGTGCCGACCGTGCGCAGGTCCTGCCAGCCGATGCCCGGCGCCACCGGTCGCCCGGTCGCCCGGTCCCACACGACGGTGGTGGCCCGCTGATTGGCGACCCCCACACCCGCCACCGGCCCGCCGGCGGCGAGGGCGGCGGCGGCCACCTCGAGCACGGCCTCGGCGATGCGCTGGGCGTCGACCTCCACCAGCCCCGGTGCGGGACTCGACGGGGGCACGGGCACGTGGCGGACGTGCTCGACCGTGGCGTCGGGGCGGACCACGGCGGCGCGGACCCCCGCGGTCCCCACGTCGACGACGAGCAGGCTCCCTCCCCTTCCACCGCTGCCGGCCGGCGACGGGCTCACGTCCACGGCACCTCGCCGAAGGCCGACGGCAGGCCGAGCTTTCCCGGGTTGAGGATGCCGGTCGGGTCGAGGGCCTGCTTGAGGGCGACGAGCACGGGATAGGACGAGCCCAGGGCGAAGGGAAGGAAGCGGGAGCGATTGAGCCCGATGCCGTGGTGGTGGCTGATGGCGGCGCCGAGACTGGCCACCACGGCGGTGAGGGTGTCCCACGCCCGACGGTAGTAGCCCTCCTCCCAGGCGAGGTCGCCCTCTGTCGCCGCCGCCGACGCGCCCGTCCTGCCCTCGTGCGCGCCGGCGCCCCCGGCGCCGGGCGGGGGGCTGTCCTCGTTCCCGGCGCCGGGCCGGCGGCCGGCGAAGGTGAAGTACAGGCAGGCGCCGTCGCGGTAGGCGTGGGACTGGTGGACAGAGGCGGCCACCGTGCCGGGAAGGGCGGCGAGAGCGGCGACGACGTCCTCGGCCAATCGCGGCAGCGCCGCCCAGTTCCCGGCGACCTCGGCCGTGTCGACCACGATGCCCGAGCGCCAAAGCGGGGCGAGGGCGGACACGTCGTTGCGGTTGGCGAACCACCGGCCGACCAGGTCGTCGTCGAGCCGGCTTGCCCCGCGGCACTCGTCGTCGACGATCGAGAGCGTCGCCGCCAGCAAGGCAGGATCGGCCTCGTCGAGCACCACCAGCACGCAGGTGTTGCCTCGGTCGAAGCTGCGTCCCGACTCGGCCGGGTCGTAGAGGCGGAGGACGGCCGGCGTGGCGCCGCGGCGCAGGATGCGGCGGCAGGCGTCGAGCCCGTCGGCGAAGGCAGCGAAGCCGAAGGCCCGCCGCCCCTCGGCCGGTGGCACCGGGTGGACGCGGAGGCGGGCGCCGGTGATCACCCCGAGCACGCCCTCGCTCCCGACGAACAGTTGCGACAGGTTGGGACCGGTGGCGGCTCGGGGAGCCCGGCCCTCGGTCTCGACGACGCGGCCGTCGGCCAACACCACCTGCAGTCCCACCACCATGTCCTCGATCTTGCCGTAGCGGGTCGAGTACTGCCCTGCGCTGCGGCAGGCGAGCCACCCCCCAACGGTCGACAGTTCCATCGACTGGGGCCAGTGGCCGAGGGTGTAGCCGCTCCCGGTGGCCCGGAGTGCCGACTCGACGTCGGGGCCGAACAGACCAGCCGGCACGTCGGCCACGAGCGACGTCTCGTCCACCCGAAAGCCGTGGACGAGCCCGGTGCAGTCGAGTGCCACGCCGCCGAAGACCGGGACCGACCCGCCGCACACCCCGCTGCGACCCGCCATTGGCGTGATCGGCACGCCGGCGGCGCAGCACGCGTCGAGCACCGCCGCCACCTGTGCCGCGGTGGTCGGTCGCACGACCGCCCCCGGCCGGGCGGGGACCTGGCCCCGTACGGCCCAGCCGATCGCCAGCGGCCACCAGTCGCGCCCGGCCGCCACCCGCTCGGCGTCGCCCGCCCTGACCTCCGCCCCGCTGGCGGCGATCCGCCCCAGCACCGACGGTGGCACCTCGACGCGGGCACCGGCGAGGCGGTCCGTGACCGCCCCCGGCTCGGCATCGACGGTGGTCGGCGGGACCGGCCCCGTCACGGGCGCCCGCCGAGGGTCGCCGTGACGCCTGCCGCGTCCAGCTCCTCTCGGGCCTGGGCGGCGAAGTGCTCGGCCTGCTGGATGGCCTCCTCGGGCGCCCATCCCAGCTCGGGCGCGACGAGCGCCGCCACGGCGTCGGCGGCGGCGGCCGTCGCCCGCGCGTCCTCGAGGAGCGCCCGGGTCCGCCGGGAGAGGATGTCCTCGATCGACTGGGCCATCTCCTCACGGACGGCGTACAGGGCCTCGAGAGCGAGGTAGGGGAGGCCTGGCACGAGCGGCTCGAGCAGCTCGCGGCGGCCGTCGGCCAGGGCGGCGACCGACGCCGCCTCCGTCCCGTACCGAGCCAGGAGGTGGGCGGCGGTGGCGTCGTCCAGTCCCCCCGGGCGGTCGATGGTGGCGAGCCCGCCGCGGCCAGGGGCGCCGCGCAGTCGGAGCCGCCGGGTGGCGCAGCGGGCTGCGCCCGCCGGGGCCCGATCGCCGAGGAGGGTGACGACGGCGGCCATGGTGTCCTCGGCCATCTTGCGGTAGGTCGTGAGCTTGCCGCCGGTCACGGTGACGAGCCCGTGCGCCGACGTCCGAACCGAGTGCCGCCGTGACAGGTCGGCGGTCCGCTCCGAGAGGTGGCGGCCGTCGGGGGGCGGGGCGAGCAGCGGCCGGAGCCCGGCCCACACCCCGGTGACGTCGCTGGGCCGGATCTGGGTCGTCGTGGCGGCGTTGACGGCATCGAGGAGGTACGCCACGTCCTCGGGCGTCGGCGTGGGCCGGTCGAGTGGACCGTCGTAGGGGCTGTCGGTCGTGCCGACGTAGGTCCGGTCACCGCCGGGCCATGGGACGACGAAGATCGACCGCCGATCGGACGGGGCGGGCACGACGGCGGCGATGTCGCATGGCAGGAGCGCGGCCGGGACCGTGACGTGGATGCCCTTCGCTGGTCGCAGCGACTGAGGGTGCGTCTCCTCGTCGAGGGCCCGGACGTCGTCGGCCCACACGCCCGACGCGTTGACGACCACGCTCGCCCGGACGTCGAAGTCGGGACCCTCGGCCGCCTCGCCGAACGATCCGGCGCTCCCCGGGCGCACGACCGGGCGCACGCGGGCGCCCGTGACGGTGTGGGCGTCGTCGGTGAGCAGCTCGACCGCCGAGGTGTAGTTGGCGGCGACGGCGCCGTGGTCACAGGCGGCGGTGCGGAGGATCGCCAGGGTCAGGCGGGCGTCGTCGGCGCGGGCGTCGAAGTAGACGAAGCCGGCCACCAGCCGATCGGTCCGCAAGGTGGGGAGGTGGTCGAGGCTCTCCTCGCGGCTGATCCGCCGGTGCCGTCGGCCGATGCGCAGGCCGCCGGTCATGTCGTAGAGCCACAGCGCGGTGGCGTACGAGCGGGCCACGGTCCGGGAGAGCACACCGCTGCGCCCGAAGAGGGGGATGAGGAACGGGAGCGGGGTGACCAGGTGCGGCGCATTCTCGAGCAGGCGCTGGCGCTCGGCCAGGTTCTCGTAGACCAATCGCAGCTCACGCTGCTGCAGGTACCGCAGGCCGCCGTGGACCATCTTCGACGACTTCGACGACGTCCCGGAGGCGAAGTCCGCCCGCTCGACGAGGGCAGTGCGCAATCCGCGGCTGGCGGCATCGAGGGCGACCCCGGCACCGGTGATGCCGCCGCCGATCACGAGGACGTCGAACTCCTCGTCGGCCAGCCGGCGCAGGGACGTGGCCCGGTCGAACGAACCGTCGGGTGCCGCGCCGATGCCGGCGCCGTGGGGTGTGCGGCCGCGACCGCCGGGACCACGGGTGCGGTTCACCGGTCCAGCCTGCCACACGGCTGTGTTACCGGCGTTGCCGCCTCCGGGTTGGGGCGACGGCGAAGACAAGCCGAAGTCCGACCGAAGATGACAACGGTTGTCTAACAACAATTACTGGTGATATGCTGTCGACGTCATGAGGAGCCCCGAGGAGCTGACCGAGCTGTTCCGCAGCAGCGGTCGTAAGGTCACGGCCCAGCGCCAGTGCATCTTCCGTGCGCTCAGGGGCGACGAGAGCCACCCTTCGGCAGAGCAGTTGTACGACAGGGTCCGGGCAGAGATCGAGACCATCTCCCTCCGTACGGTCTACCAGACGCTCTACGAGCTGGCCGAGCTCGGCGAGGTCGCCGCCCTGGACCTGGGGACGGGGATGGCGCGTTTCGACCCGAACGTCGACGGCGACCATCATCACCTCGTCTGCCGCGAGTGCGGAAAGGTGCGCGACCTCTACCTCGACTTCGACGGCCTCGAGGTGCCGCCCGGCGCTGCCCAGGGGTATGAGGTGCGGACCGCCGAGGTGGTGTTCCGCGGGCTGTGCGACGAATGCCGGGAGGCCGCGGCCACAGCGGTCGGCGGCAGGGTCGCGTGAGGTGCCAGCGTGCCACCTCGGTCCCCGCGGAGGGCCGCTTGCCGCCCACGACCATGACCGACTACCGCAATCGACGACCGCAATCGACGACCGTAACCAAGCAGCAACGACAGGAGGATGGCAATGCCCGATCTCAAGGGATCCAAGACCGAGGACAACCTCAAGACTGCCTTCGCCGGCGAGAGCCAGGCGAACCGCCGCTACCTCTACTTCGCCCAGAAGGCCGACGTCGAGGGCTACCCCGATGTCGCGGCCCTCTTCCGGTCCGTGGCCGAGGGTGAGACCGGCCACGCGTTCGGTCACTTCGACTTCCTGAAGGAGGTCGGTGACCCGGTGACCGGCGTGGAGGTCGGCCCCACCGAGAAGAACCTCAAGAGCGCCATCGAGGGCGAGACCTACGAGTACACCGAGATGTACCCGGGCTTCGCCAAGACGGCCCGGGACGAGGGCTTCGAGGAGGTCGCCGAGTGGCTGGAGACGCTCGCGCGGGCCGAGAAGTCCCACGCCGGCCGGTTCTCCAAGGGCCTCGAATCGGTCTCGTGAGCCGGCGGCCGCCGGCGGCGTGAGACCGCCGGCGGCCGCACCGTCCGCTGCATCCGCAGGAAACCCATCCCGCGTCGCGCGCCCCCCGCCGCCCGGGAGGTCGGTCGTGCCGTCGGGTACCACCGCCCAAGGAGGCCACGACCGTGACCGCCGTCTACGATCCCGTTGACCCCCGGTACTTCGACCGGGAGGACCTGCGGACCGAGCAGGACCGGGTGTTCGACCTGTGCCACGGGTGCCGGCTGTGCTTCAACCTCTGCCCGTCCTTCCCGACCCTCCTCGACGCCGTCGACGCCCACGGTGGGGAGGCGGCCGACCTCACCGACGCCGAGCGGGAGCAGGTGGTCGACGAGTGCTACCAGTGCAAGCTCTGCTACGTGAAGTGCCCGTACGTGCCGCCGCACGAGTGGGCGCTGGATTTCCCACGCCTGATGCTACGGGTCCAGGCCAGCCGCCACCGGGAGGGCGTCGGCGTGCGGCAGCGCCTCACCGACCAGTTCCTCGGGCGCACCGACATCCTGGGCGCGGTGTCGACCGCAGTGGCCCCCCTCGTGAACGGCATCACCGGCACCCCCGGTTCGCCGTTGCGCACCGTCATGGAGCGCACCGTCGGAGTGGCGGCCCAACGCCTACTGCCGCCCTACGCCCGGCAGCGGTTCTCCACGTGGTTCCGGCGTCGACCGGCGTCGACCCGGGTGCCCGCCGCCGGCGCCGCCTCTGCCGCCACCGGAGCCACCGGAGCCACCGGAGCCACCGGAGCCACCGGAGCCACCGGAGCCACCGGAGCCACCGAAGCCACCGAAGCCACCGGCCAGGGCCGGTCCGCCGGCGCCACGAATCCGGCCCAGCCCGTGGCCCGGGCGGCGATCTTCCCCACCTGCTTCGTCGAGTACATGGACCCGGCCATCGGGCGCGACCTCGTGCACGTCTATGAGCGCAACGACGTCGAGTGCTCCCTTGTCGAGGGGGCCCGGTGCTGCGGGGCGCCGTGGCTGCACTCGGGCAACGTCGAGCAGTTCCAGGCGGCCGCCCGTCGCAACCTCGGCCCCCTGGCCGCGGCCGTGCGATCGGGCCGGGACGTGGTGGTGCCCCAGCCGACGTGCGCCTACGTGCTCAAGCGGGACTACCCGATCTACGCCCAGGGAGCGGACGCCGACCTCGTGGCCGCCCACACCTACGACCCGGCCGAGCACCTGCTGGCCCTGCAGCGGGGCGGTCATCAGCTGGACGAGGCGTTTCCCGGGCGCGCGGCGGGTGCCGTGCCTGACACCGTGACGTACCACGTGCCGTGCCACCTGCAGGCGCAGAACATCGGCCGCAAGAGCCGCGACCTGCTCGCCGTCGCCGGGATCCGGTGCGAGATGGTGGAGCGCTGCTCGGGCGTCGATGGCACCTGGGGCTACCGAGCCGAGCACTTCGAGCTGTCACGTCAGGTCGCCCAGCCGATGTCCCGGGCAGTGGAGGCCGCCGGGAACGACCTCGTGTGCGGCGACTGCAACCTTGCCAACGGGGCCATCCTGCAGGAGACGGGGCTGCGCCCCGTCCACCCGATCCAGGTCATGGCCAGGGCCTACGGCATCCCCGAGGAGGTGGCGCAATGACCGCCAAGAGCGAACTGCACGTCGACGACGTCCTCGACCTGCGGGCGTACGAGCGGGTGCGCGACGAGTTCCGCCGGGAGGTCGTCACCCGCAAGCGCCTGCGCCGAATATCCGTCGGCCCCATCGTCACCCTGCTGTTCGAGTGCGAGGAGACCGTCCGCTTTCAGGTGCAGGAGATGGCCCGGGTCGAACGGATCGCCACCGACGAGGGCATCCAGGCGGAGCTCGACGTGTACAACAAGCTCCTCCCTTCGCCGGGGGAGCTGTCGGCCACCCTGTTCGTCGAGCTCACCAGCGAGGAGGACCTGCGGGTGTGGCTCCCGCGCCTGGTCGGCATCGAGCGCTCGGTCCTGGTCGAGCTCGGTTCTGCGGGCGCGAGCGCGGACGGCGACGTCCCCGCCGAGGGGCCGGTCGCGGTGCGCAGCGTGCCCGAGGCGGGCCACGCCGAGGCGTTGACCAGGGAGGCGGTGACCCCGGCGGTGCACTACCTCCGCTTCCCGTTCGCCGAGGAGCAGGTGGTCCTGCTGGCGACCGGTCCCGCGGCGCTCGCCGTGCGCCACCCCGACTACGAGCACCGGACCGAGCTGTCCGAGGCGACCCGCCGCCAGCTCGTGGCCGACCTCCAGGGCCGTACCGAGCCGCTCCCCGCGGACTGACGCCTTCCGCGTCGACCTTCGGCCGCCCCCACACTGGCGTGCGGCCGCCGGTTGGCGGGGGTGCCGCCGTGCGACGCCGCCGCCGACGTAGTCGAGCCGGTCCAACGGGCCTGTCCACACGCGAGATGCGTCATACCGGTGGCGGGGAGACGGTTCTTTACAGTGGGCACGCGCCCGGGCCATAATTACCGTTCTGCCGAATTGCGGCGAGCCCGGCTGCGGGAGCGACGGCGGTACGGCAGGTCCCTTACTACTCCCAGAGAAAGTGTGCGTTCCATGACTGCCACGTGGCGCAAGCGTGCCGCTTGCCGGGGCATCGACGTCGAGGTCTTCTACCCCCTGACGGAGGAGGAGGTCGACGCCGCACCGGCCAAGGCGATCTGCGCCGACTGCCCGGTGCGGCAGCCGTGCCTGGAGCATGCGCTGTCCCATCGCGAGCGCGAGGGGGTCTGGGGCGGTGCGACCGAGCGGGAGCGTCGGCGCGTCCTCCGTCAGCGTCGCAAGTCCGCCTGACCGGGCCGGCCACCGCCGGCACCGACGTGGGGCTTCGAAGCGCTCGGCTACCGTGACGCCGATGGACTTCGGCCTCCCCGACGAGCTCCTCGAGCTGCAGCAGTCCGTCCGCCGGCTCGCTCGGGACAAGGTCCGGCCGCGGGCGCGTGAGATCGACCAGACGGGGGAGTACCCCCAGGACCTGTTCGACGCGTTCCGCCACGCCGGGCTGCTCGGGCTGTGCATCCCCGAGGCCTACGGCGGCTCGGGCGCCGGCATCGTGGGGTTGACCATCGCCATCGAGGAGGTGGCCAAGTACTCCAATACGGCCGCCCTCATGCTGCTGCTCACCCGTCTGCCCACCGGACCGATCCTGATCGCCGGGGCCGAGGAGCAGAAGCAGCGGTACCTGCCTGGCATCGCCGAGGGCACCCTTCGGGCGGCGTTCGGGCTGTCCGAGCCGCAGGCCGGCAGCGACGTCATGGGCATGCGCACCCGCGCCGTCCCCGATCCCGACCGCGATGGCGGCTGGATGCTGACCGGAGGCAAGTGCTGGATGTCGGGGGTGCGGGAGGCCGACTGGTACACGGTCTTCGCCAAGACGGCCGAGCCGACCAGCCGGGCCCACGACTCGGTCACCGCTTTCATCGTCGACCGCCGCTCCGACGGGGTCACCGTCGGGCGCACCGACCACAAGATGGGGGTCCGGGGCGTCGACACGGGCGAGCTGCTCCTCGACGAGGTCCGGGTGCCGCCGGAGAACGTGATCGGGGAGGTCGGCGGGTTCCGTCTCGCCATGCTCGGGCTCAACTCGATGCGGCCGATCGTGGCAGCGCGCGGCATCGGCCTGGCCGAAGGCGCCCTCATGTACGCCACCGACTACGTGAAGCAGCGCGCTGCCTTTGGCAAGACCGTCGCCGATTTCCAGGGCATCCAGTGGGAGATCGCCAGGTGCGCCGTGGATATCGAGGCGGCCCGCCTGCTGACCTACCGGGCGGCGGCGATGGCCGACGCCGGTCAGTTCGCCAGGGAGCACGTGCCCTACCTGTCGATGGCCAAGTACCACGCCACCGAGCTGGCCGTCCGGGCGTCCGGGCTGGCGGTGCAGCTGCTCGGGGCCGCCGGCTACATGGAGGATCATCCCACCGAGCAGTGGTACCGGGACGCCAAGCAGCTCACGATCGTGGAGGGCACCTCGCAAGTCCAGCTGGGGCTCATCGCCCGCGGCGTGCTCGACGGCGACCTGTGGTGGGACTGACCACCGGTGACCACCGGTGACCGGCGGGACGGCCCGGTGGCCTCGGCGGTGACGTTCGACGCCCTGGGCGGCTGGCCAGGGGTGCTCGGGCGCCTGCTCGACGGCAGCTCGCTCTCGGCCGACGAGGCCGAGTGCGTGCTCGGCCAGGTCCTCGAGGGCGCCGCGTCCCCGGCCCAGACGGCCGGCCTCGTGGTGGCCCTGCGGGCCAAGGGCGAATCTGTCGAAGAGATGACCGGGCTCGTGCGGGCCATGCTGGCCCACGCCGAGCCCCTTCCGATCGAGGGCGACCTGGTCGACGTGGTTGGCACCGGCGGTGACCGGCTCCGGTCGATCAACGTGTCTACGCTCGCCGCTTGCATGGTGGCCGGCGCCGGGGTCCGGGTGTGCAAGCACGGCAATCGGGCCCAGTCGTCCTCGGTCGGCACTGCCGACGTGCTGGAGGCCCTCGGGGTCGTCGTCGACCTGGGGCCGGTGGGGGTCGCACGGTGCGTGGCCGAGGCAGGGATGGGCTTCTGCTTCGCCCCGCGGTACCACCCGGCGATGCGGTTCGCCGGCCCGGTCCGGCGCGAGCTCGGGGTGCCGACCGTCTTCAACTTCCTCGGCCCTCTGGCCAATCCGGCCCGCGCCCGCTTCCAGCTGGTGGGCGTGAGCGATCCCTCGATGGCCGCGCCGATGGCGCACGTCCTCGGCGCGAACGGGAGCCGCCGGGCCATGGTGGTCTACGCCGACGACGGCCTCGACGAGCTCAGCGTGACCTCGCCCGCCACCGTGCTCGAGGTGACGGCGGAGGGTGCCGAGGTGACGGCGGAGGGTGCCGAGGTGATGCCAGAGGACCTCGCGGTCCTCGCGGGTCTCGAGGGCGCCGACGGCTACACGGTGCGCACGTGGCGGCTCGACCCGAGGAGCCTCGGCCTCGCCCCCGCCACGATGGACGAGTTGCGGGGTGGGGACGCGGCGTTCAACGCCGGCGCGATCCGCCGGGTGCTCGAGGGCGAGCGGGGCCCGCGCCGGGACATCGGAGTGCTCAATGCCGGCGCCGCCCTGGTCGTCGCCGGGCGGGCCGCCGACCTCGAGGCCGCGGTGGCGATGGCGGCCGAGGCGGTCGACTCCGGCCGGGCCGGGGAGGTCCTCGAGTCCCTCGCCCGCGTGTCGGCCGCCGCCGCTGAGGAAGCCGACCTTGCGGCCCCCGCCACCCCCACCCCCACGACCACGACGCGCTCGGGTCCGCAGGCCGGCTGAGGAGCTCCCACCCGGCCCACCCGGCCCACCCGATGGAGATCCTCACGTGCCGCGTCGGCACCGGCTCGGGCGGCACCGGTGGAGGTAGGGGAACCCCCGCCCCGCCGAAGCCGCAGGGATGCTGGCCCCGAAGGCGCAGGGATCAAGCCGGCCGGAGCCACTCCTCGTGGAGGTCCGCCGCCACCTCGTCGCCGCCGTCGAGCTCGAAGAGGACGGTGTAGAGGGGCGGGTAGACCTCCCGGTGGTCCAGGGGGTTGACGACCTCTCCGTGGGCCTGCAGCACCTGGCCCGTCCGGCCGCGCAGGTACTTCGGCGTCCGCGGGTTGCCACCGGCCACGTCGGCCTGCACCGTCACCCGGTCGGTCCGGCGGTAGGTCACGCCGGCCCCTCGACATCGGCCACGCCGACAAGGCTCTCGGGCGTGACGAGAGCCGCCAGGTCCTGCTCTTCCCAGCCCTCGGTCCCCGCCGGGCGCCGGGGCACGACCATCCAGCGCAGGTCCGAGGTGCTGTCGTGGACCCGGACGGTGCGCGCCGCCGGGACGTCCAAGCCGAAGAGGTCGTGCAGGGCAGCACGAGGGTCGTCGACGATCCGAGACTTGTACTCGTCGCTCCGGTACCACCACGGCGGGTCGCCCAGCAGGTCGTGGGGGTAGCACGAGCACAAGGTGCACACGACGACGTGGTGGCGCTCCTCGGTGTTGACCGCCACGCCGAGCCGTCCCAGGCGTCCGGGGGGGACGTCCATCTCGCGCAGCGCCTCCCGCCCGGTGTCGACGAGCTGGCGGGCGAAGTCGGGATCGACCCAGGCCCGGGCGACGATCCGGGCGCCGTTGCGGTAGCCCTGGCGGGCGAGGGCCGCCCGGCGCGCGGCGAGGGACTCCTCGTCGGTCTCGCCGGCCGCGATCAGCGCCGCCGTCGCCACCTCGACCATCGCCAGGCCCTCGCCCAGCTCGGCGCCGAGGCGCGCCATCCGGTCCGCCGGCAGCCCGCTGTGCGGCCGCTTGGCCAGCCGGAAGAAGGGGTCGTAGTCGCCCCGCTCGCGCCGGGTGTCGTCGACCACCAGCTGTACGGTTCGCAGCGGCAGGGTGAGGGTGGCGATGCCGGTCACGTAGACGTCGAGCGCGTCCTGGAGGACCCGGACCCGCTGCTCGACGGTGCCCTCGGCGGCCAACGGCGGCCCGTCGACGCCAAGGGTGCTCCCGGCCCGGACCAACCCGGCGAAGGAGAGCACGCCGCGCCGCAGCAGGTGGAGGAGCCGGGGCTCGAGGCGCTTGACGCGGAAGTACTCGAGGTCGCTCTCCAGCGCGCCGAGCTGGGCGTCGAGATCGTGGTGGTGGTCCCCGGCCGGGTCGGCGGCCGAGCCCGGGTCGTCGAGCGCACGCATTGGAGTCCTCCCCTGGTCGTCGCCGGTGTCACCTGGCAGGGCGCATGGTACCGGGTGCTCGTGCTGGACCGCCGGGTGGCAGGTCCCGCCCGCCGGCGTCCACGTAGCGCACGCCGGCCGTCCCCAGTCGCCGGCGCATGACGGCCACCGCCTCCCGGCTGTCGTCGACCAGCACGCACCGCCGCCCGAGCGCCCGGGCGACCGCCCCGGTCGTCCCGCTGCCGGCGAAGAAGTCGAGCACCCATGCGCCCGGGGACGAAGAGGCCTGGACGATGCGGCGCAGCACGCCCTCGGGCTTCTGGGTGGGGTAGCCCGTCCGCTCCCGGCCCGACGTGGCCACGATGGTGTGCCACCACACGTCGGTCGGGAGCTTGCCCCGGGCGGCCTTCTCCGCCGTGACGAGGCCCGGGGCCATGTAGGGGATGCGCTCGACCGCCTCCCGGTCGAAGTGGTGGCGGCCGGGATGCCGGACGTAGACGAGGATGGTGTCGTGCTTGGCGGGCCAGCGGTCCGCCGGCCGGCCGCCGTAGTCGTAGGCCCAGACCACCTCGTTCAAGAAGCAGTCGCGCCCGAAGATCTCGTCCAGCAGGACCTTGCAGTAGTGGGCCTCGCGGTAGTCGATGTGGAAGTACAGCGTGCCGTCCTCGCTGAGCAGGCGGCGGGACTCCTCGAGGCGGGGGCCGATGAACGACGGGTAGTCGTCTTGGCGGTCGGGATAGGACCGATCGGCCACCTCCACCGTCCGGTACCGGTGGCCGCCGTAGCCGGTCCGGTCGCCGTCGTCGTCCCGGCGGGTGGCCAGCGTGCGGTACCGCCGCGCCTTGCCCGTGTTGAACGGGGGGTCGAGGTAGACGAGCTGGAACCGGCCGTCCGGCAGGCGCGGGAGTACCTCCACGTTGTCGCCCAGCACGACGAGGTCGTCCCGCCCGAGCCGCAGCCGCCCGGCCCTCGCCGCAGCCCTCACGGGGACAGAGCTTCGCGCGGCACCGTCCGCTTGACCGCGAGCCCGGCACCCGGCACCATGATCCGGCCATGGTCCCCGCTCCCTCCCAGTGCCCCCCCCGTCGGCCCGGCGGCCCGTCGGCGGTGAGCCGGTGAGCGGCCCCCTCGACGGCCTCCGGGTGGTGGAGTTGGCCGGCATCGGGGCGGCCCCCTTCGCCGGCATGATGCTGGCCGACGCCGGCGCCGACGTCATCCGGCTCGACCGGCCGGGCGGCGGGCAAGGTCCGGGCGGCGGGCCCCACTGGGACCTGCTCACCCGCGGCCGGTCCTCGGTCGGCGTCGACCTCAAGGCACCGGGCGCCACCGACCTGGTGCTCGACCTTGCGAGCCGGGCCGACGTCCTGATCGAGGGGTTCCGTCCCGGGGTGGCGGAACGGCTGGGTGTCGGGCCCGACGACTGCTGGGCACGCAACCGGCGGCTGGTGTACGGCCGCATGACGGGCTGGGGGCAGGAAGGCCCGCTCGCCGGGGTTGCCGGGCACGATATCGACTTCATCGCCCTCGCCGGCGCGTTGTGGCCGATCGGCCGGGCGGGGGAGCCGCCGGTGCCGCCGCTCAACCTGGTCGGGGACTTCGGCGGCGGCGGCATGCTGCTCGCCTTCGGCGTCCTGGCGGCGGTCCTGGAGGCCGCTCGCTCGGGCCGGGGGCAGGTCGTCGACGCGGCGATGGTCGACGGGGCCGCCAGCCTCATGACGCTCACTTACGCCTTCTCCGCCACCGGCGCTTGGCAGCGGGCCCGGGGGGCGAACCTGCTCGACACCGGCGCCCACTTCTACGAGGTCTACGAGACGGCCGACGCCGGCTGGTTCGCCGTCGGCGCGATCGAGCCCAACTTCTACGCCGAGCTGCTGGAAGGACTGGGCCTCGACGCCGAGCCGTTGCCCGACCAGATGGACCGCTCGCAGTGGCCGGCGATGAAAGAGCGCTTCGCCGCCGTCTTCCGCACCCGCACCCGGGAGGAGTGGGCGGCGGTGTTCGAGGGCACCGACGCCTGCGCCGCACCCGTGCTGTCCCCATGGGAGGCCCCGGCGCATCCCCACCTCGCCGCCCGCGGGACCTTCGTGGACGTCGACGGCGTCGTCCAGCCCGGACCGGCGCCCCGGTTCAGCCGCACCCCGGGGGTCGCCGGCCCGACCGCCCGGCCCGGCGCCGACACCGACAGCGCCCTGGCGGCGTGGGGCGTGGACCTCGCCACCGTGGCGTCGTTGCGCCGGTCCGGCACGCTCGGCTGATCCACCGGGCTGATCACGCCCAGCAGGTGCTGCACACGGTGATCGAGTGGGCCCGGAAGGAGCCGGCCTACGCCCTCGGCGGGGCGCTGGCGACCGGTTTCCTCTTTGCAAGGTGTGGGGCCGCATGACCGGCCACCGCGACTGACGATCCCCGGGGAGGCCGCCCGCCGGCACCTCGAGTCGGCGCGGCGGCTTGCAGGGACCGCGCTCAGCGCACCCCGCCGGGTACCGTGGTCGAGATGGCGGTGACGGGGGAGAACCTGGACCGGTTCAGCGGCTTCGCCGACCTCTACGACACGGTCCGCCCTGCCCTGCCCGCCGCGCTCGGGCGCCTGCTCGCCGCCTACGCCGACACACAGCGGCCCCGGGTGGTGGACCTCGGGAGCGGCACCGGCCTGTCGTCCCGCTGGGCCGCCACGTGGGCCGGCTCGGTCGTCGGCGTCGAGCCCAACGACGACATGCGCGCCGTCGCCGAGTCCCGGCCGCTGGCCGGCGTCACCTACCGCAAGGCGGCGGCACACGACACCGGCCTGCCCGACAGGTCGGCCGACGTCGTGCTGGCGGTGCAGTCGTTGCACTGGATGGACCCCGGTCCGACCCTGGCCGAGGTGGCCCGGGTGCTCCGGCCTGGGGGCGTCCTGGCCGCGGCGGACGCCGACTGGCCGCCCGTCGTCGGCAACGTGCGGGCCGAGGAGGCGTGGGTCGAGCTCGATCGGCGCTTCCGGGTGTTCGAGGAGCGGGCGGCGGGCGGCGAGCGGGGCGAGGCGCTCCGCCGGCCGGTAGAGGAGGGCGCGCTGGTGCTGGGCACCGGTGACGCAGACGGCGGCCAGCGCCGCCGGGGTGCCCGGGCGCGGTCGTGGGACAAGCTGGGCCACCTCCGGCGCATCCGGGAGAGCGGCCACTTCGCCTTCGCCCGGGAGATCGCGCTCGACGACGTGACCGAGGGCGGCGCCGACCGCTACATCGCCCTGCTGGGGAGCCACGGCACCTATCAGGAGCTGCGCCGCCTCGGCCTGGCCGACGAGGACCTCGGCGTCGACCGTTTCGAGCAGGTGGTCCGCACCGCGCTGGCCACGGCCGCCGCCCCATATGGCCTCGCCTACACCTGGCGGGTGCGCCTCGGGTCGACCCCGGCCCGATCTGAGCCCGACTGAGCCCGAGTCTCAGCCCGAGCGCGAGCCCCGGGCGCCGTCAGCCGAGCGGCTCGACCGGGCCGCCGGCGGGCGCGGGACCCCGC